>VEOW01000046.1 GCA_012026785.1 Chloroflexota bacterium
CCGACCGTCCAGCCGCCAGGGACGAGCACATCGACGCGAACCAGCCCACCAGCACGCGCGGCTCGCACCAGGGCATCGCGAGCGGTTATCTGCTCGCGAGGTAGCGTCTGGCCTTGCTGGCGGTCAGCGACGATCGGTGGTCTCGGATGCACGACCTGATGGGGCCAACGCAGGTTCACACGGGGAGGAGCGATGCCACGATGGGCTTTGGCGGGTCGACCAGCTCGCTACGGAGCCGCATCCGGCCACGGCCGCGGCGAGCGGGAAGGCGACGCCGATCACGATCCTGCGCATCAGCCAGCGTCCCCCTGAGATCACGTGGTCAGCGAATGTGATGCCGCGGCAGACGGAGGCTTCCGGGCGACTCGCAAGGTGAACTGGTAGCGCTTCGTGACCGAGCCGCCATACAGGCTTTCGATGAGCACGCGGACGCACCCAAGGAGAGCCTCCAGCCCCTCGTGGGGCAGGGCCAGATGGTCGGAGTAGGTCGTGAGCAACTCGATGTAGTCGGATGCGCGGTAGGTGACGTCGGTCAGGTACTGCCGGCATTGGACCGCAGCGAAGTGGCCGCCGACCAGCAGCTCCTCCGGAGGCCGCAGAGCCATGTTCGCGGCAGGGAGCCGAAAGCCGGCGTCCGGGTCCAATCGCCTGTAACAGTCCTGGACGTCAATCCAGAACTGCTCCGTTCCACCCGCCACATGATCGGTGTCGATGACGCAGAGACTCCCACCTGGACGAAGGACTTCGGCACATCGGGAGAGACGGGTGGCCGGATCGAGCCAGTGGAAGGCGGTCGCAGCGACGATGGCATCGAAGGGTGTTCGCGGGAGCTCCCAGGTATCAAAGTCCGCGACGACGATCTCGACGTCGGGGAACTCGCCGAGATTGCGTCGCGCCAGTCGTGCGAGGTTCTCACCGACATCGATCGCGACGATCGCGTAGCCGCGCCGCGCCAGCTCGCGCGTCGCCTGTCCGGTCCCGCAGCCGATCTCCAGGACGCGGGCGCCCGATTGAAGATCGCCAAGGGCGGCGAGGTCGTCAAACAGGTCCGGCGGATAGCCTGGTCGCGTTCGGTCGTAGCGATCCGCAGCCTCATCAAACGTGCGCCGCTTGGTAAGGCGCTCCTGCTCATGGCTCCCGGTCATTGCCGAGCGAACTGGGCTGCTGGGTACGGGCTTGTTCGGGTCGCGCAAATACCTCACTGCCCCCTCCGGATACGGGAACATCACTCATGCGGCCTGCCGAAGAATGACCTCCGTCGCCCAAAGCTGAACGATCCAGTCTGCAGTGCCCTGGACGGTCTCCACCCTGATGCGAACCGGAGCTCCGGCGGCATTCACGTTGCCGTGTCGACGAACCGATCGAGACCGCCGCTGCGCATGACCTGGCTCAGCGTGGTGAACGTCACGCAACGAGGCCCGTTCAGAAGAGCACACCGGGGCCGTGCTCAATGATCTGAACAATGGGTCCATAGCGGGCGTGGATGAGCGTGCAGAGCTCTAACGTCCGCCGGCTCACGCCGACGACCACTGTCCCGGTCGTCTCGTCTGCGTCCACCATGTTGATCTCGAACGCACGATCGGTCATCTCGGCGTTGCTGATCGCTTCCTTGATCCGCTCGAGACGGCTCATGTCCGAATCCGACACCGGCGTCGGTAGATGGGTGCCAGCCGCGCAGGCCGCATCCAGGGCAGACGTGGAGCAGGCCGCCACTTGACCGATCACGACCAGAACCAGCCCGCAGATGAGTCCTTGGCGGCGAGCTGCCATCGCTCCACCCATGCTTCAGTCAGCGTTGGTGAGTGCCGTGCGACCGAAGCCGCAGCAGGACGAGACCGACGGCGACACCGGCGCTCAAGATCGGCCGGTGTCGATGCCGAGAACGTCGATCGGAGGATACGGCGGGGTCTGCCGAACCCGTTCGTGGGTGGTCCATGCGAGGAGCGCGGCGGCGGGTGTGGCAACCAACAGGTCTGCGCAAAGTCATAGCTGCCGCGCCGTGCTCCGATACTCCCTCGGGGTATTGACAAACCCCTTGTCAAGAGGGGGTTCGAGGCGTAGAATTCGGATCTCGAAGGCCTGTCAAGACTTGACAGGCCCGTAGTCATGTTCGGCAGGTTGCGGCGTCTCACGAGGTAGCAGGGGCGGGATCCGCAACGGCGTCGGAGCCGAACGTGTTGGTAAGAACCTGGAGGTCGGATCACGGCAGGCGGTATCGCGGCAGAAGTCAAAGGTCGGCTGAACATCGTCGACGTCATCGGCGAGACGGTTCAGCTGAAGAAGGCGGGCAGCACCTACAAGGGGCTGTGCCCGTTCCACGGCGAGAAGACGCCCTCGTTCACGGTCACGCCGGGCCGCGACTCCTGGAAGTGTTTCGGTTGCGGCAAGGGCGGCGACGTCTTCAGCTTCGTCATGGAGCGCGACTCCGTGCCCTTCCCCGATGCCCTTCGAACGCTGGCCGCGAAGGCCGGCGTGGAGATCGACGAGCGGACCCGGCGCGAGGACGCCCATCGGGCGCGACTGCGCGAGGTCCTCGAAACCGGCATCGCCTTCTATCACCAGGTGCTTGTCGCCTCCAAAGCCGGCCAGGCCGCGCTCGACTACCTGCGCGGCCGGGGATTCGCCGACCAGACGATCGAAACGTTCCAGCTCGGCTGGGCGCCCGACGCCTGGGAGGTCATGAGCCGCCGCCTCGTCGAGAAGCGGGGGATCCGGCCCGAGGAGCTGGTCGAGGTCGGCCTCGCCTCGCCCGCCCGCTCCCCGTCGCGCGGGGTCGGGGTCATCGACAAGTTCCGTGGCCGGGTCCTGTTCCCGATCCGCGATCAGAACGGCGGGCCAACCGGGCTCGGCGGCCGGATCCTGGGGGGCGAGGGTGACGGCGGCCGCGACACCGGCCCCAAGTACCTCAACACGCCCGGCACGCCCCTCTTCGACAAGAGCCGGACGCTGTACCTCATCGACAAGGCCAAGGGTTCGATCCGAAAGTCCGGCCAGGCGGTCATCGTCGAGGGCTACACCGACGCTCTGATGGCCCACCAGGCCGGGTTCGACAACGTCGTCGCCTCGCTTGGCACTGCCTTGACGCCGGGCCAGGTAGCGCTGCTGACCCGCTACGCCAAGCGGATCGCGCTGGCCTACGACGTCGATCCGGCCGGCCAGAAGGCTGGCACCTTCGGGGCCCAGGCGCTGTCGGGCCTGATCGGCCAGCTCGCGGCGACGGAGTCGGGGGTCGAGCTCGACGAGGTTCGAGTCATCCGCCTGCCCGACGGCCAGGACCCCGACGAGGTCGTCCGGGCGACGCCCGACCGCTGGCGCGAAGAGGTTCGAACGGCCCAGCCGATCGTCGAGTACCTCGTCGACACCTACGCCAGGACCTATGACCTCAAGACACCCGGCGGCAAGGCCCGCTTCGTCGATGCAGTCATGCCCACCATCCGCGCCGTCCCGAATCCGGTCATGCGCGACGCCTACCTCCAGCTCGTCCACCGCGTCTCGGGAGTCGAGGAGCGGACGCTCCTCGAGGTCCTGCGCGGCCAGCGGCTCGGCGGCGCGTCGGGCCTCGCCGGGAGGTCGCAGGGCCCCGGCATGCCGAGCATGAATAGTCCTGCGACGGGCATTGCCCAGGGTGGGTTGAGCTCGGGCGGTCGCGACGCCGAGACCGGCCAGGGCCGGATCACCGCCGACGCGGTCATCGCCTCGGCCGACAGCCTGCCGATCGGCGACATCCTGCGCGGCGTCCTGCCCCAGGAGGCCGAGCTGCTGCGGCTGCTGCTGCTCGTGCCGGAGCTGCAGCTCAAGATCGTCGACGCGATCGGGCCGGACCAGCTGCCGAACACGGTGGCCCGGGAGCTGTTCCGGGCCGTTGTCCTGGCGCGCGAGCCGGACGATCACGGCGTCCACCCCCCGTTCAGCCTCAGCGCCCTCGTGCAGTCGCTCGATCCCGAAACGGCCGCGCTGGCCCAGGCGGTCGTCGCCCGCCGCGAGCCGAACCCGCGCGAGCTGTCCGACGCCGAGCTGGCCTACGAGCTGGAGCGCCTGACGATCGATCTCGAGGAGCGCGCCCTCGACGAGCGCGCCGACTACGTCCAGTCCGCCCTCGCCGAGGCCGAGGCGCTGGCGGAGTCGGGCACGGAGGCGAGCGAGCGCCACGACGAGCGCCACGAGACGATCGCCCGCCTCGTCCGCGAGAGCCAGGCGATCAACGACCAGCGCCGCTCCCTCCATCGCCGGCGCGAGCAGACGCGATTGCTGAGTCGCACGTCCCCGGCGCGACCGACGGCCGCCACCACACCAACCACGACACCGACCACCGCCGCCAGCTGACCCAAGGAGGAACCCGCCACCATGCCTGACCCGCTCGACCAGCAGCTCGTTGAAGCCGTTCTCACCCGCCCGCGCCGCGCCAAGGCCGACCTCGAGGAGGCCAAGCTCGCCGGGCTGCGCACGCCCCGCGTCCTCGACGAGGACGAGGAGGAGGAAGAGGAAGAAGGCCTCGAAGACGAGGCCGACGTCGGCCTGTCGGACGATCTCGACGAGGACAGCGACGTCGCGGTCGAGGTCGTCGGCGAGGACGGCAAGCCCCGGCCCGGCAGCCGCCTGCCGGCGGAGGGCCCCGCCAAGCTCGACGCCGAGGAGCTCGACGAGCCGACCGCGGCGGAGCTCGAGGCGCTCAGCGCCGACATGATCGGGATCGACGACCCGGTTCGGATGTACCTCAAGGAGATCGGCAAGGTCGCCCTGCTGACGGCCGAGGAAGAGGTCGTCCTGGCCAAGTCGATCGAGCTCGGCGAGCAGCTGGTCGACGAGCCCTGGAAGGGTCTCGTCTCGCTCCACGAGTGGACGCTTCACAACACCGAGTCGAAGACCCGGACGGCCAAGCCGCAGCACCAGCTGCCGCTCGGCGACGAGGCCCATCGAATCGTCCGCGCGGCGCTCGAATCGCCCGCCGCCGCCGACCTGCTGCCCCCGCATCCCGACTTCCATCTCATCCGGGCCGGCAAGGACGCCCAGTCCGAGGGCACGAAGGAGCTGCTCAAGGAGGCCCGGCGGCTGCTCCACGCCTACGCGGAGGCGCTCGAGGCGGACGCCGCCGCTTCCAAGAAGAACGGCGCGTCCCGCCAGGCCCCCGAGGCGTTCCTGGCGCTGCTCGATTGGGCCTACTTCGCCGTCCACAACGGCGATCTCGACTCGCGCGACAACGTCGGGCTCCGGGCGATCTACGACTGGACTCGCGACGACGTCGCCTTCCCGGCGCTCGAACGCTGGATCAAGGGCCAGTTCGAACGGGCGGCTGCCCCCGATGGCCCCGCCCAGGCGAAGGCCCAGGCCGAGGTCGACCTGCTGAAGCTGATGGGCCACGACCCCTCGGTCCCGGCCAACACCAAGCTGGCGCACCGCAAGGGCGAGCTGGTCCGGATCGGGCGCGACGCCCGCGAGCAGCTGACGTCGGCCAACCTGCGGCTTGTCGTCTCGATCGCCAAGAAGTACATCGGCCGCGGGATGTCGTTCCTGGACCTCATCCAGGAGGGCAACATCGGCCTCATCCGGGCGGTCGAGAAGTTCGACTTCGAGAAGGGCTTCAAGTTCTCGACGTACGCCACCTGGTGGATCCGGCAGGCGATCACCCGTGCGATCGCCGATCAGGCTCGAACCATCCGCATCCCCGTCCACATGGTCGAGACGATCAACCGCCTCATCCGTGTCTCTCGCCAGCTCCTCCAGGAGCTCGGCCGCGAGCCGACGGTCGAGGAGATCGCCGAGGCGATGTCGAAGGGCCAGGAGGTCCAGGTCACCCCCGAGAAGGTCCGCGAGATCATCAAGGTCTCCCAGGAGCCGGTCTCGCTCGAGACGCCGATCGGCGAGGAGGAGGACTCCCACCTCGGCGACTTCATCGAGGACCGCGGCGCCCTGGCCCCCGCCGAGGCGGCCTCGCACCAGCTCCTCAAGGAGCAGGTGGAATCCGTGCTGGACTCGCTGACCGGGCGCGAGCGGCGGGTGCTCCAGCTTCGGTTCGGCCTCGAAGATGGCCGGGCGCGGACGCTGGAGGAGGGTGGCAAGGAGTTCAATGTCACCCGCGAGCGCATCCGCCAGATCGAGGCCAAGGCGCTCCGCAAGCTCCGCCACCCGTCCCGCTCCCGCAAGCTCAAGGACTACTTGGAGTAAGAGCCCTCCCACCGACCCGCTCCGCCGCCCGTCGACCCGCTCCGCCGCGCCGGCCCGCTCCGCCGCCCCGCCGACCTATTTGCACTGGCTGCAACAAGCGACGGTTGAACGCCTGGCCGAGCCCGCGGCAGCCGCTGACGAGGGCCGTCAACCGTCGGACGTTGCGTGCATGGCAACAGCCATCGGTTGAAGCCATCGAAATGGGTCGGGCGGCTGGATCGGTCGCTCCTCAACCGTTCCTTGTTGCTTGGGGTGCAAACGAGGTGGTTGAACTCCAAGGTCACTACGTCGTGGGGGTCGACTTGCGCCGGTGATGGAGCACGACGATCGCGTTCCCCTCGGGCCGGCGGCCGGACCGCAGGCCGGCCAGCGCGCGTCGCGCTGGAACCGGGAAGGCCGATGCGAGCTCGCCTCGAGCGGCGGTCAAGAAGTCCTGGCTGCGACGGGTATCGCGCAGGACGAGTAGCACGCCATCGACGTTGCCGTCGCGGAGCTTGAGGGAGATGCGACGGGCGAGCGCCTGGGCGTCGGTGGGCGCCGTTTCCGCCTCGATGCCGAACCGCCATCCGGGCCCGATGACCATCCCATCCCAGGCTCGCTGATCTCCGGGATTGGGAAACGGGACCTCTCGCGGGAAGCGCAGCGAGGGGTGGAGTTCGGCCTCGAAGTCGTCGAGGAGCCGGGCGTGCCCTTGATCTCGAATGACCGACGGCCCCGCGTAGGTGTTGACGACGAGGTCGAGCCCGACGACGGCCGCGTACGTCGCGAGGGTGATGAAGGCCACGCGTGGCAAGCGTTCACGTTCGATTCGGCTCGCCACCGCGACTGACACGCCAACCGCTGCGGCAACCTCGGCGAGGCTGAGACCACGGTCGAGGCGGGCCTGGCGAAGCTCGCGGCAGACGCGCCCGAGTGCCTCGCGCCCGAGGCGCATGCCGCGGTCGGCGGGCCGCTCGCGGGTGCTCACGGGTTGACCTACGCGAGGCGGTTGCGGGCGGGGGCCGTGGCGGGCGGACGGAGCGCGGCGGTGACGACTTGCTCGCCGTCGAATCGGAAGCCGATCGGGGCGAGGCCGTTCGGGTCCTGGCTGGCGAAGTCGTCGAACAGCCAGCCAGCGAGCTCGGGATCGACGTCGGCGGGGAGCCCGAGCAGGACGTCGCGCATCGGGGCCATGAACAGGCGCGCCGTTCGACCGAAGAGGCGGGCCAGCTGGTCGGGGACGAGGACGAGCGTCGAGCCGATCGAAAGGCCGGTCTGCAGGCCACCCAGGGGCAGCCCGTGAAGCGAGTCGTGGAGGACGGTGGAGGGTTCGACCTGCCCCGCCCGCGAGAGGAGGTTCGCGAGGGCCTGCCCGACCAGATCGGCTTCGGTGATCCCGAGATGTCCGAGCTGCTCGCGGGAGACGGCCATGAAGGCCGGCCCGATGTCCACCCCGAAGCCGACGAGCACGCCCGGCGGCAGGAGGACGCGAAACGGGTCTGGCGAGCCGGGCGGTTGTGGTCGAACGCGCGGGAAGACCGGGATGACCTGTCGGCTGATCGTCGGCCAGTCGTCGAATGCGGGCGCCCGCTCGACGGCGCGGAGCACGTCAGCCATTGCGGGCACGACGATGTTGGGGCCGACGGGTGCGTCGGACTCGTGGATGCGCGCGATCTGCCAGCCGTTGTCCCGCGGCCGCCGCCCGCGAACGACCCGAACAACGCCCCGTCTTCCCCGTCTCACCTGCGCGTTTCGACCCATGCCCGAGATGATGGCGATGGCCGCTTACCTGGCGCTTATCGGAGCATCATCTGGGAATGCGCTCGAGGGGAACGGACCGGCGAGATCGGGAGGGGACCGCCGGCCTGTCCGCGGCCTATCGCGAGGCCGTGCTGGAGGTCGTCGCCTCGATCCCGACGGGGCGGGTCATGGCCTACTCGGCCATCGCCGACTACCTGGCCGAGGCGTGGCAGGTTCGGTCGCCGCGACTGATCGGACGGATCATGGCCGGCTGCAACGGCGAGTTGCCGTGGCATCGCGTCGTGCAGGCGAGCGGGGCGGCGGCCCGCGGTCACGAGGCCGAGGCGCTCCGACGATTGCGTCGAGAGGGCACGCCGCTCCGTGGCGCAC
This sequence comes from Chloroflexota bacterium, assembly GCA_012026785.1. Lineage (GTDB taxonomy): Bacteria > Chloroflexota > Limnocylindria > Limnocylindrales > CSP1-4 > UBA5189. The sequence continues at coordinate 8,272 of VEOW01000046.1, forward strand.
GGGTCGCCATGCGCACGGCTGCATGGGCGCCCGTGGTGCCGCCGCCGCGCCCCTGACTCCACAGATCTGACCTGTACGACGGTGCACGAGGTCCGTATCCTTGCCCGCCAACGAACCGATCCGAACGGGAGGGGAGGGTCGCGGGGGTGAGCGCGGGCGGTACTCGACGGCGCGCGGCGGGCGCTCGAGCGCGCGGACGGGCCGGCATCGGTGCGAGCGCCGGGCTGATCGCGCTGCTCGGGCTTGGGCTCTCGGCGACGGTCGGGACGACGGCGCTGGCCCAGGACCAGGATCCGATCCTCGAACTGCTGCAGGCCGCGGCCGCCGCGTCTGGCCAGCAGGTCGTCGTCGATGGCGACCTCGTGAGCTTGACAGACCCGTCGAACGACCAGCAGGGGCTCATGGACCCCGGCGGCGACATCCTCGGTGCGTGGCTCCTCGACGTTCCAATGGTGCCCTCGTATCTCCTCGACGAAGGCGGGGCGTTCGGATGCGACACCGTCGTGCTGTGCTCCGAACAGGGGGCGGCGGAACCCGAGGTCTACGACAACGGCGCCTGGTTGGTGAGCCTGCGCCTTGCCGGCCCGGCCGCCGGCCTCGCGCCCGGTCGGCGCGGCGAGTGGGGCGCCCTGTTCCAGCTCGAGCGCTATGTCTCACCGCCCGTCGAGCCCGGCAACCCGTTCGGCGGCTATACGCACATCATCGTCGGCCGCCAACAGAATGAGATGCGCGGCGTCTTCGAGTACGGAATCCCGTCATTCGACGAGTACCGGACAAGGACGCGGGTCCGGATCGAAGGCGACGCCGTGGGCTTGCTCGTACCGAAGATGCCGGACCTGCCCACCGCGGCCACCGCCTGGGGTGTGTACGCGTATGCGGCCGATGGTCCGGCGAGCCAGGGCCGCGACGTGCTCGGCGCCTTCGGCGGCGATCCACCGACGCCGATCGGGACACCGCCGACCCTCCTGTTCCAGGAGGCCGCGCCACCGACCGTGACGCCGACGGCGACGCCCGTCCCGCCGGTGACGACGCAGCCTCCCGCGACCGCGGCACCGGAGCCGACGCCCGGCGTGGGGCCACCGGCCGGCTCGACCGGCGAGTTCCCGTGGCCCCTCGTCGTGGGGCTCGGCGTCCTGCTGGTCCTGGGCGGTGCGTTCCTGCTCCTCCGTGGGCGGGGCAGGGACGAACCCGTGCCCGGCTCGCCCGGCGGACCGACGCCGGCCGGGCCCGGAGGCCCCGCGACCGCCGTCCCGATGACGCCGGGCGATCCATGCCCACCGCTGATCGAGGCGGCCCGACGGGCGCGTGCCGCGTGCGACGAGGCGACGACGGCCGCCGCCGACGCTGCCCAGGCCGCTCGCGATCGCCGCGCCGAGGCCGACCGGGCGCGGCGCGAGCTCGACGACGCGCGCAAGGCGCGCGAGGCGGCGGACAGCGAGGTCGAACGGCGTCGCGAGGAGCCCGACCGTTCGAGCTGGGCCCAGTCGGGCGATCGGTACGAAGACAGCTACGACCTGAAGCTGAAGGCCGACGCTCGGGCCGCGGCCAACGCCGCCCATTCCGACGCGGTTAAGAACGCCAAGACCGACGGCGAGCGGCGGCAGGCCCACGAGGACTGGCAGCAGCAGCTCGATCACATCGATTCACCGGAAGGGCTCGACGAGCTGCGTCAGCGCGACAAAGACGGGCGAGCGAAGTGGGGCGAGGAGGCCCAGGAGGCGCTCGACGCGGCACGTGAGGCCGAGGCGGGGGCCCAGGAAGCGGCGAATCGCGCCTCCGCGGCGGCCGCCGCGGCCGAGGCCGAGGCGCGGGCCGCCCAGGAGCGGGCCGACGAGGCCTGCACGCGCGCCGAAGCGGCCGCCAAGGCCGCCGTCGACGCCGGGTGCATGACGGCGGATGGGACGCCCGTGCCACCCACACCTCCGACGCCGGAGCCCCCGACGCCGGCGCCTCCTGCCCCTGTGCCCCCGACACCGCCGATCCCACCGGCCCCGCCGACCGGCCCGGGC
>VEOW01000051.1 GCA_012026785.1 Chloroflexota bacterium
CTCCTGGACGGGTAACGGCGCGATCGAGCTCCGATCGGGCCGCGTCCTGTTCTCCGACGACGACGGCAACTGGATCTGCTCGGCCGGCGCGATCAGCGATGGCTCGACGAGCGACGGCTACTCGCTCGTCCTGACCGCCGGCCACTGCGCCTACGACGGCCACGGCGGGTGGGCCTCGAACTGGATGTACATCCCCGACTTCGACGACGCTCCGACCTATACCTGTGGCAACACGGTCTATGGCTGCTGGACGGCGCGAGCCCTGGTCCTGTCGTCGGCCTTCGTGAACGGTGGCGGCTTCGGCGGCGACACTCTTCAGTACGACTGGGCAATCGCGGTCGTCGGGCCTGGCGGCAAGACGAGCAGCCAGCTCGATGCCCTTGGCTCCTACGCTCTGAAGACGAGCGGCAATAACAGCAGCACGACGGCGTGGCCGTTCGGGTATCCCGCGGCCGGCAAGTACAACGGCAGCGACCTCGTGTACTGCAAGGGCAACACGGTCAATGATCCATATGGCCAGCCCACCTGGGGCGTCGCCTGCGACATGACCGGTGGTTCGTCGGGCGGACCATGGCTCGTCGAGACGACGAACCCGGCCGACGGCAGCGGCCGGATTGCATCGCTCAACTCGTACGGCTACTCGGGCCTCAAGTACATGTTCGGCCCGCGCTTCAACGCGGACACCCAGGCGGTCTTCAACAAGGCCGACAGCCTGAGCCCCGATAGCAGCGGCATCGACCAGGTCACCGTGCCCTGACGACTCGGGATCCAGGGAGGGGAGGCCGGGCGCCAGCAGCGCCCGGCCTCTTCGGTTTCGACGTGCCGATCAGGGCGTCAGGGTGACCGGGTAGCCCCGCTCGTTCTGGCGGGAACCGTCACGCGGTGACAGCTCGAAGACCCGGAGGATGCCCGGTCCCGCCGCCTGAACGGTGAACGGCACGTCGACCCCGAAGTCGCCCCAGCAGCCGGTGCCACAGCTCGCCGTCACCGTCCCCATCGCCAGGCCCCGGCCGGCCCCGTCGACGATCTCGAGCTGGAAGGTCGCCTCGAAGGCGTTGGCCAGGCCGGCGACGTGGACCGGGCTGCTGATCGTGGCGCCCCAGGCGGGCTCGTCCACGAACAGCGGCGCCAGCTGGTCGGTGAGGTCCCCGCGGGCAAGCGGTCGATCCTGCGGGTAGCGATCTGGGCCGATCACCGTGACGAGCGCCCCGTCGATCTGGATCCGCACGGCCTCGACATCGGGGAACTGCGTCGCCGTGTAGACGACCTGGGCGACCCGCATGGCCGTCGGCAGCCCATCGTCGGTGGCCGCCTCGAACTGGCCCGACAGGTTGACCGTCGCGATGCCACCGGCCACGTCGACGCCGATGAGCTCGACGCCCGATGGAACGGCAGATCGGACGGCCGGCTGGGCCGACGCCTCCACCTCGGTGGGGCCGGCCAGCAGGGCGCGAATCGCGGATTCGGGACCCGCCGAGGCCTCGGGGACGGCGCGGATGACGGGCACGAGCCCGGTCTGGCCGCCGAACCCGAGCACGAGGTACGCCCGCACCGAAGCCCCGGTCGGCGTCGGCGCGGCGGTCTCGAGGCCTGACGGGCCGGGCGATCCCGGGGGCGTCGGCGGAGCGATCGTGCCGTTACCACTGGGCACGGCGGTCGGCGCGGGCGAGCAGGCGGCGAGCGCGACTGTTGCGGCGACGAGCCAGAGCTGCCCCCTGAAGGCCAAATCGCGTCGCCCCATTGCCGGTGGATCGTAGCGCTGCCGCGACCGACCGGTCGACGGCTCGGCCATGGAAGGGGTCGCCACTCGACCCGCTATGCTGGGCCGGCCTCAGCAGGCATACGAGAGGGGAACCCGTCGCCCGTGTCCGATCTGCCGACCGCCATTCGAGCCGCCTCTGACGCGCTGCTCCGCGAGCTCGAGGTGCTCGAGACGCTCGAGGAGGAGAAGCGCCTCCTCGACCTCGACGACCCGCGCATCAGCGAGCTATCGGAGCGCATCGAAGCCATCGCCTACCGGATCCTCGCGGCCAGCGCCCACCAGCGGGCGCTGTCGGAGAATGCCGAAGGCCCGCCGATCGAAACCCATCCGCGGCCGGTCCGAGCCATCCTCGCCGAGTGGCGCGACGCCGAGCGGCAGCGCGCCTCGGCGGCGCCGGGCTCCGCCGAGGCCATGGAGGCCGAGGCACGCGCCCAGCGGGCTCGCGAGGAGTACCGCCGAGCCTTCGAGGCGGCCCGAACCCGCGGTTCCGGCCTCGACGACGTGGCGGGCGCCTGAGCCACGGAAAGTCGGTCGATTCGGCACCCCGAAGTGGTTCCGATGGCCGGTCGCAGCGACTCCGCGGCCGCGCCATCGTCCGCGGCATGAATCCACAACGCGTCATCATCATGGGCGCCGCCGGTCGCGACTTCCATGACTTCAACGTCGTCTATCGAGACGATCCCGGGTTCGAGGTTGTCGCCTTCACGGCGACCCAGATCCCGGGCATCGCCGACCGTCGCTACCCGGCCGAGCTGGCCGGCGAGCGCTACCCGAACGGGATCCCGATCGTCGAGGAAGGCGAGCTGGAGGCGATCGTCCGCGACCAGTCGGTCGACGTCGTCGTCTTCGCCTACAGCGACGTCAGCCACGAGACCGTGATGCATGCGGCCTCGCGGGCCCTCGCCGCGGGCGCCGATTTCACGCTTCTCGGGCCTCACCGGACGATGCTCCCGAGTCGCCGGCCGGTCGTGGCCGTGGGGGCCGTTCGAACCGGCTCCGGGAAGAGCCAGACGACACGCCACATCGCCCAGCTCCTCGCGGACCGCGGGTTGACCCCGGTCGTCATTCGGCACCCGATGCCGTACGGCGACCTCGTCGCCCAGGCCGTCCAGCGATTCGCGAGCTACGACGACCTGGCCCGCCATCGCACCACGATCGAGGAGCGCGAGGAGTACGAGCCCCACCTCGATGCCGGCCGTGTCGTCTATGCGGGGGTCGATTACGGCGCGATCCTGGCCGACGCCGAGGCGGAGGCCGACGTCATCCTGTGGGACGGTGGGAACAACGACTTCCCGTTCTACGTCCCCGATCTGTATGTCGTCGTCGCTGATCCGCTTCGAGCCGGTCACGAGCGGCGGTTCCACCCCGGGGAGACGAACCTCCGGATGGCCGACGTGGTGATCATCAACAAGGTCGATTCGGCCGAGCCCGGCGTCGTGGAATCGCTGAAGGCGAGCATCGCCGAGGCCAACCCCGAGGCGGCGATCATCACGGCCCGCTCGGACGTCGCGCTCGACGGATCGCCAATCGAGGGCCGCTCGGTCGTGGTCGTCGAGGACGGCCCGACGCTGACCCATGGCGGCATGCAGTTCGGTGCCGGCATCGTCGCCGCCCGGCGCTATGACGCCGGCCAGATCGTCGATCCGCGGCCCTACGCCGTCGGCTCGATCCGCGACACCCTCGACCACTACCCTGACCTGCAACCGCTGCTGCCCGCGATGGGCTACGGCGATGCCCAGGTCGACGACCTGCGCCGGACCCTCGACGCGGTGCCGGCGGACCTGGTCCTGGCGGCGACCCCGATCGACCTGACGCGGGTCCTCCAGGTCAACAAGCCGATCACCCGGGTTCGGTACGAGCTGGTCCAGGTCTCCGGGCCGCCGCTCGCCGAGCTCCTCGGGCCCGTCGTGGACGCGGCCGCCAGCGGCGCGGCGAGCACCGATGCAGCAGGCCGTGGACGAGCCTGACGCATCGCGCTCGTACGGCCGCGCGGCACCGACGGTCGCGGCCGCCCTGTCGTTCCTGCTGCCCGGCCTCGGTCAGGCCTGGCTCGGGGCGCGTCGACGGGCGGCGGTGTTCGTCCTGCCCGCGGCCGCCGTGCTGCTGGGCGTCGCGGCCATGGCGACGCTGTCGTGGGAGATCGTCCTCGGCTTCTTCATTCGGCCCGAGACGCTCCTCGCGATCCTCATCCTGAACATCCTGTTCACGGTCTGGCACGCCGCCGCGATCGCCGACGCCTTCCGGATCGGCGCGCGCCGCCTGTCGGGCAGCGCGCCGGCCCGGGCCCTGTCCGTGCCGTTGATCGCCCTGCTGGTCGTGACGCTGGCCGTCCACGGGCGCATCGAGTATGTCGGCTACCGGGCCTATGAGACCGCCTCCGCCGTCTTCATCGAACCCGACGATGGCTGGGTCATCCCGAGCCCGAGCTTCGAGCCGACCCCGGAGCCGTCACCCAC
>VEOW01000259.1 GCA_012026785.1 Chloroflexota bacterium
CGACGACGTTGCGGAGCGGCTCGCCGCGACTGAACCGGACGAGGTTGTCGCAGAACAGCTCGATGCTCCGATCGAGGACCCGGCTGGACGACCAGGCGGTGTGGGGCGTGACGATGACGTTCGTCAGCTCCCAGTAGGGCGACGACGTCGGCAGTGGCTCGTCGCGGAACGTGTCCAGGGCCGCGCCGCCGATGCGGCCGTCGCGCAGCGCCCGAACCAGGGCTCGATCGTCGACCAGCCGGCCACGGGCGACGTTGATCAGCCACGAATCGCGCTTCATCGCGCCCAGGGCCGCCTCGTCGATCATCCCCTCGGTCTCGGCGGTCAACGGTGCCGCGAGCACGACGAAGTCCGACTCGACCAGCAGCCCGTGGAGCCCATCGGGCCCGACGACCCGATCGACCCGGGGCTCGAACGGGAAGCGGTCCTCGTCCTCAGCGGCGTCGGCGCCCTCCCCGTCGACGCCCATGCCGGGGTTGCGCCGCATCGCAATCACGCGGGCGCCAAAGGCACCGGCCAGCGAGGCCACCGCCCGGCCGAGCGAGCCGTAGCCGACGACGCCGACGGTCAGGTCGCGCAGCTCGCGGCCCTCCAGCGGCTGCCACGTCCGCTCGCGCTGCAGCTCCAGGAGCTCGGGCAGGTTGCGCGCCACGGCCAGCATCATCAGCAGCACGTGCTCCGCGATTGGGCGCGTGAAGACGCCGCGGGCGTTGGTGACGACGATGTCGTGGGCGAGGGCCGTGGGCGTCAATGCCCGCTCGACGCCCGACGTCGCGGAGTGGACCCAACGGAGGTCGTGGGCGCGGGCGAGCAGCCGGTCGAACGCCTCCGAGGACAGCCAGCCCCGGAGCAGGACCTCGACATCGTCCACCGGTCCGTCCGCCAGGCCTTCGACCGACAGGTTGACGATCCGCGCACCCGGTGCCGCGTCGCGGATCCGCTCGAGATCCGAGGCCCGGACGCGGGCCGACAGGATGGGGCTGACCGCGATCGCGAGCGGCACGCCACCGGGGCCCCGGCCCGGCCCGGTCACCCCAGCACCCGGGCGATCCAGCGCTCGGGCGCCGCGATCTCCTCGCCGCTCGGGAGCGTCTCGGGTCCGTCCCAGATCCGCGCCAGGGCCGCCCGGCCGCGCGCCTCGGCGACGGCCCGAACGAAGCGCTCGCCGCGCTCGTACTGCTCCAGCTTGAGGTCCATGCCCGTCAGGCGGAGCACGGCCCGCTCGAAGCCACTCCGGCGCTGGCGGCGCTCATGGAAGCGGGCCGAGATGCGCTCGACGTCCGGCACCAGACCCCGACCGACCTCGTCCATGACGTAGTCGCTGAACCCCTCGAGCAGGCTCATGACCGCCTGGGTCTCTCGGAACAGCCGCTTCTGCTCATCGCCCATCAGCGATTCGATCCAGTGCTCGCCGCCGCTGTCGCCCCGCAGCGCCCGGCCGATCGCTCGAAGGGCATCTCGGCCCATCGCGCTGGCGTTGCCGCTCAGCTGGCTGAGCTGGTGTTCCAGACGCTCGGCCAGGTATGGCCGGAGCCATGGGTGGGCCTCGAACTCGAAGGCGTGGGTCGTCTCGTGGAGCGCGATCCAGGTCCGGAACGGGGCGACCGGCAGGCCGAGGGCGTGGGCCGTGCCGCGGATGTTCTCCTCGACGAACAGCAGTCGCCCGTCCTCCGCCTCGGCGGACAGGATCGCCAGGTCGTACTGGCCGAGGACACGAGTGCCCATGAAGCCGAGCAGAAAGCCCAGCTGCTGGCTCGTCACCCAGCGGTTGGCGAGGGCCATCGTGGCTCGCGTCAGGCCGCCGCCGACGGGCACGACCTGGTCGAGCAGCTCGCCCTCCATTCGAGAGATGAGCGAGCGGAACGTCCCGACGTTGGCCCGGATCCAGCCGGCCCGATCGACGACCGCGGCCCGCTCCACGCCGCCCGGCAGTGGCGTCCCGAGCGCCTCACCGAGACGTGGCACGACGCGGGCCATCGCCTCGCGGTAGGCGCCATCGGCCGCCCGCAGCTCCAGGGGCGACAGTCCCCCCGGCGCCCGCTCGGCGCGCTTGATCGCGACGCGCTCGACGAGGGCCCAGTCGACCAGTCCGCGGCGGGCGGATCGTTCGGCTCGGCGACCGAGGACCGTCGCCGCGGCGCCGATCACCGAGCCGAGGAGGAAACCGGCCTGCCAGCGGCGATCGTTGCGCCAGCCTGAGCCGCTCGGCCGATCCTTGCCGCTCATGCTGGGCCCCCGCGTGTCACGCGGCCGCCCCCAGCTCGACGCCGGCGACATCGGGGAATGCCTCGCCGAACATCCGCTCGGCGATCCGGCGGAAGCCGGTCACGTCACCGGTCGTCAGCTGGACGTGGCCGGCCGGCACGCCGGCGGGCGATTCGAGGCCGTTGATCGAGAGCAGCTCGGCAAGGGCCGACGCGGTTGCCGACGCGGAATCGACGATCGCGATCTCGTTGCCGGCCACGGCTTCGATGACCGGCCGCAGCAGCGGGTAGTGGGTGCAGCCCAGCAGGAGCGTGTCGATCTTGGCCGACGGGGGCAGCGGAAAGATGAACTCGCCGCTCGCATCGCGCTCGCCGAGCAGCGGCGCCAGGCCGTCGCGCACCGCGTCCTCGACGCGAGGGCCGGACAGGTCGCCTGCCTCGACCATCGGAACGAACGCCGGCGTGGCGTGCTCGTAGACCTCCACGGCCGGATTCTCGTCCTTGATGGCCGAGAAGTAGGCGTGGGATCGGATCGTCGCCGGCGTGCCGATCACGCCGACGCGACGGTTGCGGCTGGCGAGCGCGGCGGAGGTGGCGCCCGGCCGAATGACGCCGAGAATCGGCAGGTCCGCGCGGCGCCTCAGGTCGCCCAGGGCCACCGCCGTCGAGGTGTTGCAGGCGACGACAACCGCCTTCACGTCGCGGGCCACGAGCGCGTCGAGCGATTCGATCGCGAACGCCCGGACCTCGTCGTCGGTCCGGGTGCCGTAGGGCGCCCGGGCGTTGTCGCCCAGGTAGATCGTCGACTCGCCGGGCAGGCGCCGGATGACCTCCCGCAGCACCGTCAGCCCGCCGACGCCGGAGTCGAAGACACCGATCGGCCGCGGATCCGTCACGCCGGCCGAAGCTCCTTAGCCGGCAGCGCCGACGGTCGCGCCCCGGATCCCCACTGGCGCCGGCGACGACGCCGGGCGCTCGCCAGCTCGCAGTCGCAGGAGGTGCCGCGCGACCTCGACCACATCGCGGCTGACGCCGGCCTCGGGGTTGGTCATGACGAACGCAGCACCGAGGTTGCCGGCCGGCGCAACGACCTGGCCCTCCGAGCGGATGCGGTACTCCGGCTCGCGACCGATGGCCGTGACAAGCTCCGCGGGCTCCATGCCGGCCACCGAATCGCCGCGGTTGATGAGGTAGCGGACCTTCGAGGCCGGGTAGCCGATCTTGGCGAAGGTCTCCGACATGGCGGCCGCATTCCGAACGGTCGCGGCGTCGTAGGTCACGATCTCGAGGATCGTGTCGGCCTGGTCCAGGAACGCCAGCGTCAGCTCGTTGAGGCTCACGCCGGTGTCGACGAGGATGACGTCGTACAGCCGCCGCATGAGCGACAGGATCTTTTCGAGGTCGCGGGCCAGGACCATCTCGGCCATCTCGACCCGCGGCGGGGCGAGCAGGATCTCGACGTCGCCCGGGCCGCGAACCATGACCTGGGCGAGATCCGATTCGGCGATCCGATCGGTCGGCAGGTCGAGCATCGACGGGGCACTCGCCGGCGCCCGGAGGAAGCCGCGCAGGTCTCCGAACTGGATGCTCCCATCGACGAGCGCCGTTCGCAGACCGGACCCGGCCGCCACGACCGCCAGGTTGACCGCGAGGGTCGTCTTGCCGACGCCGCCCTTCGGCGCGAACACCGAGACGATCCGCGAGGGACCCCGGTCCCCGGCCGTCGTGGCCGCCTTGTAGACGCCCATCACATGGGTCAGCAGGTCGTAGCCGTTGAACGGCATCGAGAGCACGTCGGCGATCCCCTGCTTCGGATCGACCTTGATCGGGTTCTGCGGGACCGTCAGGACGATGATCGGGACGCCGACGCCCGAATCCTTGAGCTGCTTGACGAGCGGCATCCCGCGGAGCCGTCCCTGCAGCAGTGAATCGACGACGATCACGTCGGGTCGATGCTCGGCGATCCGCGGCAGCGCCTCGAGGCCGTCGGAGACGACGTCGACGAGTCGCACCTGGGCCTGCGCGTTCAACAGGCCACGCACGTACTGCGCGACCTGGGGGACGTCCTCGACGAGCAGGAGCCGAACCTGATCGGGCGGCATGGCCGGAACGGTACCACGGCCCCGGCCCGGCCTCCGACGGGAACGACCCTATGGTGCGGCCGCGCGACGGGCCACGACGACGACCCGGTCCGCATCCGGCTCCAAGGGCGTCATCTCGGGGTCGCCCGCGACTGCCTCCACGACGAGGCCGGCTTGGGCCACGAATCCGAGCAGCTCATCGGGCTCGATCAGCCGCAGCGTGTCGTCGCGGCGCCAGGTCAGCACCGGGTCGCCACCTCGTGCTTCCTCGAACGTGGTGAGCAGCCGCAGGCGATCGCTGCCGGGCTCGTGACGACCGCTTGCGAGCTTGGTGACGGTCGCGCCGGTCTCCGGATCGGTTCGAACCCACTCGAGCGTCGTGCTGCCGTCGTAGGTGGCCAGCTCCGCCGGGCCCACGAGCCAGGCGTCGATGACGGCCACGCCGCCGGGCGCGAGGAGCCGCGCCAGCGTCGCGACCGCGGCTCGCTGCGCCGTCGCGTCGGGCAGCAGCAGGATCGAGCCGATGGCCAGGATCCCGAGGCCGAAACCGGCGGGCCCGCCGGGCGTTCCGTCCGGCGCAACCGCCGACCATCGCTGGTCGATGTCCACGAGGTTGGCCTGGACCCATGTCAGCCGATCCCGGAGCGATCGGCCCTGGCCGCCGGTTGCCACTCGGCGGCGCGCCCGCTCCAGCATGGCGGGCTCGAGATCGACCCCGCCGACGCGATGGCCGGCTTGGGCCAGCGGAATTGCCAGGCGCCCGCTGCCGGCCGCCAGCTCCACGACCGGCCCGATCGCCGCCGTCCGCCGCGCCAGCGCGAGGTAGAGATCGAGGTCGCCCGGGTCGTCGACGAGGTCGAGGTCGTACAGCCGGGCGAGGGCCTCGGCTGCCGGATCGAGGTCCGTCAGCCGCTCCGCCGGGCGCGGCCGTTGCCCGACGCCGCGACCGCCGCCCGGCGCGACACGCCGCCTTGCGCGACGCGCTTCGCGGCCAGGGCGGAGATCGCCTCGAGGGCGCAGCGGTTGGCGAGCTGGGCCGTCGATTCGGCCCAGTCGAACGGTGGCGAGACCTCGACGATGTCCATCGCCGCGATCTCCACCGAGCCGGCGATCCGCCGGATCGCGCGGAGCAGCTCGCGCGGCAGCAGGCCGCCAGGCTCGGGCGTGCCGGTGCCCGGCGCCGAGCCGGGATCGACGACGTCGATGTCGACCGACAGGTAGATCGCGTCGGCACCCTCGAGCGCCTCGCCGATCGCGTCGTCCACGACCGCGTCGGCGCCGCGCTCCTCGATCTCGGTCATGAGGTGCCAGCGCAGGCCGTGGTCGGCCATCCAGTCGAGGACGTCGCGCGGCGGCCAGTAGCCGCGCAGCCCGACCTGGATGAAGTTGCGGCCACTGACGGCCCCGGACTCGATGAGCCGCCGCATCGGCGAGCCGTGCCCGGCCAGCTGGCCCCACGAGTCGGGCGCGGTGTCGGCGTGGGCGTCGAAGTGGACGATGCCGACGCTGCCCGGGCGCCGAACCTCGGCGACGGCCGTCGCGGAGGGCCAGGTGATCGAGTGATCGCCGCCCAGGACGATCGGGATCGCGCCGCTGGACGCGACCTCGCGAACCTTGCGGTAGATCATCGCGTGGCCGCGCTCCCAGTGGGCCGGGACGATGTTGGCGTCGCCGGCATCGACGACCCGGAGGACCTCCAGCGGCCGGACGTCGAGCTGGAGCGAGTTGAGGCTGCCCGAGGTGTTCTGGGCCTCCCGGATCGCCCGCGGCCCGAAGCGAGCGCCCGGCCGGTGGGTGACCATGTCGTCGAATGGGGCGCCGACGATCGCCACGTCCGGCGCCAGGCGTCGAAGCTCCTCGGCGTCGGCAACCCACGGGAGGTTGCTGAACGTCACGGGGCCGACATAGGTCGGCAGGTCGAAGTCGCTGAAAACCTCGAATGGCCGATCCCAGCCGAACTGGCGGCCGATCGGGCCGGTCGAGGAGGGGTCTGGGACGCCGTCAGCTCGACGGCGGGGACGCTCGCTCACGCGCCTGCTCCTGGACGGGTCGCGGCGACGTCGATGGGTCCAGCCGCGCTGGCGTCGCCGGTTCGGAGCCGCCGTCCAGCGGGACGCCACGGCCATCCTACCATCGGCCCGTCCGCCCACCCTCAGCGCTGGTTGGAGAGCGTGACCTCGGCGACGAGCGCGAGCGCGGCGAGGAACAGCGCAATCGGCACCTGGAACAGCCCCTGCAGGCGCATCACGACGAAGACCCCAACGAGCACGCCGATCCACGTCCCCCGCCGCAGGGCCCGGCCCCAGGCACCGCGGTAGGCGATCCGGCGCCGGAGCGCGAAGGCCAGCAGCCAGAACAGCGGCGTCGCGGACAGTCCGCTCGCCACACCGATGAGCGCCGCGCCGAAGTAGCCCGCGGCCGGGTCGCCCCGGGGGTCGACGTTGACCAGGACCCAGGCCACGCCGAGCCACGCCCCCGCCGCGGCGACGACGAACCCGAGGTTGGCGAGCCGGTCGCGGCGGATCATGCCGCTGGCCCACCCGGCCAGCGCCGAACGAGCGGCGGCAGCTCGTCCAACTCGTCGATGACGAGATCGGCCCGCTCATCGTCAGGCTCGTGCTCCCCGGCGGCGTCGAGCGTCACGGCGTCGCCCGGCTCGACGGCCAGCCGGTGGTGCTCGGGCGGCGTCGAGGTCGGCAGCGGGGTGTCCAGCTGGCGATTGCGCAGATAGGCCGCGCGCCAGCCCGCCTGGCGAGCGCCCACGACATCGGCCACCCAGTCGTCACCGACGTGGAGGATCCGCTCGGCCGGCTCGGCCAGGCGCTCCCGGGCGTGATCGAAGATCGCGCGGTGGGGCTTGATCGCGCCGACCCGCTGCGAGACCACGATCGCCCGCAGGTGACGCACCCAGTCGCGGGACTCGCAGTACCGCTCGATCGTCTCGGCCAGCGGCCAGTTGGAGAGGATCGCGAGCGAGAAGCCGTCGCCGGCGAGCCGCTCCAGCACGGCCGTGGCATCGGCGACGGGCGGCATCCAGGCGATGAACGCCGCGCTATAGACGTCGACCAGGGATTCGACCTCGGCCGGATCGACGCGCCGCGCCGCAGCCGCATCGTCCCACGGCACCTCGTCGCGCGGCGCTGCCATCCCCCGCTGCCGCGCCAGGACCCGGATGACCCGCTCCCGGATGTCCACTTCGCGCGACCGTGGCAGCTCCTCGCGGAACTGGCGGGCTCGCTCCTCATCCCAGGCCCGGAGGAACGCGGCCTCGTCCGCCGCGAACCCCTGTTCCATGGCGGCGCGGGCCGTCTCCCGGACGATCGCGGCAAGATTCGAGCGGTCGACGCGGACGAGGGTGTTGCCGAAGTCGAGCGTGATCGCGGCGACCTCGATCGGCGCCACGGACGTCGCGGTCGCGGTCACGCTAGCGGACCGCGCTCGATGGGCAGACGTCACGGAACGGGCAGTACGTGCAGGCCAGCGGGCTCGGCTTCGGGGTGTAGTCGCGGGCTCGAATCCCGGCTGCCGCCGCGCCGATCTTGGCCTTGGCCTTCTCGAGCCGCCCCGGATCGACCTCGGCCCGGCCGACGAGCCCGGAGTCCAGGAAGTGCAGCTGGACCGCGTCGGGAAGCCGCCCCGTCATCGCCTCGTAGGCCATGGCGTAGATCTGGAGCTGCAGCGAATCGCGCGCCCGCTGGCGGGCCACGGCAGGATCGCGGACGTCGCTCGACTTGTAGTCGGTGATCGTGACCTCCTCGCGCCCAAGCAGGTCCAGCATCGGCTCGACAACGTCGGCTCGCAGGATCGTCGGCGGCTCCGCGGGCGCTCGGCGCCGCGCGCCACTCCCCTCCCCGCCCTCGCCGGCCGCGACGATGTCCACCCGGTCGAAGCGGCCTCGAATCCGATCGCCACCGAGGCTGAACGAGAACTCCCGCTCGACCCACGCCGGCACGATGGCCTCGGGGACCAGCTGCGCTTCCCGGAACCGGCACAGCGCCGCGCGCCCGGCCTCCAGGCGGGCGGCCTCGTGCTCGCGCGACACGAACCCCTCGTTCGACCAGGCGGCGTCGAAGACCGCCAGCAGCTCGGCCTCCGACAGCGGCCGACCGCGGGCCTGCGAGCGATGAAACTCCTGCACCGCCTGGTGCAGCGCCGAGCCGTAGACGAGCGCGTGGTGCGGCGGCGTCGGAACGCGGACGACGTGCGAGAACCGGTAGCGGAGGGGGCAGGACAGGTAGTCGTCGATCGCCGAGTGGCTCAAGGTCAGCGGGCCCTCGATGGGCGTCCGTTCCACCTCGGGCAGCTCCGGCGGCGCCTCGAGGGCCGCGCTCCGGTCCAGGGGACCGGCGGCGGGCCGGCTCGCTCCCGGAGCAACGGCCGACGGCTGACCCTGCAGGTCGAGCGCCTCGAGGACGAACGGCGAGACGCGTCGCACCCGACCGCTCGGCGACTCGGTGGCGTGGCTCAGGATCAGCTCGTCGCGCGCCCGGGTCATCGCCACGTAGAACAGCCGTCGCTCCTCCTGCAGCTGGCCGTCGCCTTCGGGCAGGATCTCGTCGACGAGCTCCGGGGGCAGGCCGAGCGGCTCGCGCCCGGCCCGGGCCGGGAAGCGATCGGCGACGAGCCCCGACAGGAAGACGACCGGGAACTCGAGGCCCTTGGCCTTGTGGACGGTCATCACCTGCACCGCGTCCATGTCGGGGTCGGGATCCGCGGTCGGTGGGTCGTCGCCCGCCTCGATGCGCGTCCCGAGGTGGCGCGCCAGGAATACCGCCCGATCGTCGGCGAGGATGGCCGACTGGGCCCGAACGTCCTCGAAGAAGCGGGCGATGTTGGCCAGCGCTTCCTCGGCGGCCACCGAGTCCATCGTGGCCAGCTCCGACAGCCAGCCAGTGTCCCGAAGGAACGCGTACAGGACTTCGCCGGCCGGCCGGCGCTGGGCGAGCTCGCGATAGCGGCGAACGTCCGCGGCAAAGCGTCCAAGGGCCCGGCGCCCGCCATCGGTCAGCCGCAGCGCAGCGGGCTCGGCCAGGACCTCCTCGACGACCTCGAAGATCGAACGATGCCGGCGGCGCGCGGCGCCCGCCACGGCCGCCAGGTCCTGGGCCGGGACGCCGTACCGATCCGACGCCGCGAGGGCGTACACGTCGACGCTCGAGCTCGAATCGGCGACCGCCCGGAGCACGGCCAGGAGGAGGCGGATCTCCGGCCGGGCATAGAGACCGGAGGTGCCCGAGAACCGCCACGGCAGGCCGGCAACGTTGAGGGCCCGCAGGATCGAGTCGCCGTCGGCGTTGGCCCGGACGAGGATCGCGTGGTCGCGCGGGCGGGCCCCGGCCTCCACCCGGCGCCGGATCTCGGCCGCGATCCAGTCGGCCTCCTCGGCGCTGCTCGCGAAGGCGACGTGCCGAACCGGCGCGGCGGCTCGGTCGGCGCGCTCGGGGATGAGCCGCTTCGAGATCCCGACCCGGACCTCCAACCGATCCGGGTCGTTGAACCGGATGAGCCGATGGGCCGCGTCGAGGACCGGCGGGAGCGAGCGGTAGTTGCGCCGCAGGACGACCGTCCGCGCGCCCCGATACCGTTCCCGAAACTCGAGGATGTTGCTGATCGCCGCCCCGCGGAAGCGGTAGATCGACTGGTCGTCGTCGCCGACGACAGTCACGTTTCGATGGCGCTCGGCGAGCAGCGCAACGAGCTCCGACTGGGCCCGGTTCGTGTCCTGGAACTCATCCACGAGGATGTACCGGTAGCGGCGCTGGACGGCAGCTCGGGCGGCCGCCGACTCGCGGAGCAGCCGCAGCGCCAGCGAGACCTGGTCCCCGAAGTCGATCGCGCCCGCCTCGCGCAGCAGCTCCGTGTACCGGTCGTACGTGCGGGCCAGCTCCAGCTGCCGGCGCGCCTCCTCGTCGGCCGCCGCAACGGCATCTTCGTCCGCTTCGGCGGGGTTCGCCGCCGAGACCTCGGCAAGCTCGGTGGCGCGAGCGGCCAGCCCCTCGGCGTAGGCCAGGTACCGCTCTGGCGAGACATCCTCGTCGCGCGCCCGCGCGAACAGCGTCGCCAGCGCGCCGAGGAACCGCGTCGGGTCGCCGAGGGGCCGATACGCGTCCAGCGCCAGCTCGAACAACCGCTCACGGAGGAAGACCACGACCTCCGGACGGGACAGGACGCGAACGTCGGGCGCCAACCCGAGCTCGAACGCGAACTCCCGGATCAGCCGGTCGCCGAACGCGTGAAAGGTCGAGATCGCGGTGTCGGCGTAGCCGTACGGGACGAGCTGGTCGACCCGCAGCTGCATCTCCTCGGCGGCCTTGTCGGTGAACGTCAGGGCGAGGATCTCCGAGGGCCTGGCTCGCCGCGTCGCGATCAGCCAGGCGATCCGGCGGGTGATGACCTGGGTCTTGCCGGTACCCGCGCCGGCGACGATCAGCAATGGCCCCTCACCGTGGGTGACCGCCCGTCGCTGCTCGGCGTTGAGCCCGTCGAGGAGCGTCTCGACGCCGTGCGGCGCCTCGTCGGGCGGAGCGGATGCCTCCGGCGCGACGGCGATCGTCTCCAGCCCGTGCCAGACGGGGATCTGCTCGAGCGGTCGAACTCGGCGGCTTCGCTGCCGGGTCACGGGTGGGACGTCCGATGGGGGCATGGCCGGAGGATCGCGCCCGGCCGTGACAGCTTCGCTGACACTGCGGTCAGCTGAGGCCTCCCGCGGCCGGCTTGGCGAGCGCCCGTCGCAGCGCCTCGCTCTCCTCCTCGGACAGCGCGCCCTCGGACAGCCCGCCGGTGATCGCCTTGGCGTAGACCCGGGTACCCGCCCGGGCGTGGAGGCTGCTGACGACGAACCCGTCGCCCTGGGCATCGAGGATCGCAAGGGCGAAGCTCTGGTTGCCGCCGGTGTCCTCGAACGGGTTGAAGCGCACGAGCCCGATCCGCCCGAGCGAGCGCCTGACGTCGCGTTCGACCGTCGTCGTTCGAACGGCGACCCGCTCGACGTCGTCGACCGCCTTTCGAACGCGAGCGAGATGGACTCCGAGCACCGCCTCGAGGCTGGACCCGTCGCTGCCCCCGGTCAGGGCGTCGAGGCGCCGGCCCAGCCGCCGGATCCGGAGGGCCTGGACGATGACGAGCAGAAGGAGGATGAAAGCGGCCGCGGCGAGCCCGATAACGATCGGGACGAGGTTCGCCTGGACGAGCGCATCGAGGTCGATCGGAGGTCCTCCTTCGGCCGGCGGATGAGTGCGAACCGAGTCTAGCGTCGGCCGCTTACCGCTCGCCCACCTGGCGCCCGGCCCGCCCCATTCGTCATTGGCGGTGAAATGCCGCCAAACGACGACGCGGCGCCCTCCGCCCAGCCGTTCAGCCGCCGTTTGGCGCCTCCGGCCGGCCGATCGTCGCTGGAGCCCGCCAATTCGACACCGCGACGGGCTCAGCTAGTAGTGTCCCGGGACGTGGTGTAAATCGAGGGCCATGACGGCAATGGCCACCGCCTAGGCTTCCAGCGGATTTCTGACGTCAGCTGGGAGGACCACAG
>VEOW01000083.1 GCA_012026785.1 Chloroflexota bacterium
CGTGCTGATGCTCCAGGCCGAGGTCGCCGAGCGGATCGCGGCGGAGCCCGGCCAGATGAGCTACCTCTCGGTCTTCGTCCAGTACCACGCCGAGGTCGGGGTCGCCCTACGGGTGCCGGCGGCGGCGTTCGAACCAGAGCCGGCCGTCGATTCGGCGGTCGTCGTCCTCCGACCGCGGCCCGCGACGCCACTCGAGCCGGCGCTCGAGGACGCGCTGTGGCGGCGCGTCCAGGCGGGCTTCCGGGAGCGGCGCAAGATGCTCCGGAACGTCCTGGTCCGGCAGCTGCCGTACCCGTCCGAGCGGGTGGAGGGGGCGCTCGCGGCGGCCGGCATCGCGGGCGACCGCCGACCCCAGACGCTCGCCGTCGGCGAGTGGCTCCGCCTGCGCGAGGCCCTCGGATGACGCCACCGCAGGACCGCCTCGGGCCCGTCATCCGGCTCGCGCCGGCGAAGCTGAACCTGACCCTCGCGGTCGTCGGTCGCCGCGGTGACGGCTTCCACGAGCTCCACTCGGTCATGGCGCCGCTGGCGCTGGCGGACCGGCTGAGCATGGCCGTGGGCGCGGGTCCGCGCGACACGCTCCACGTCGTCGGCCCGGGGGGCGAACCGCTCGACGCGGCCGCCTACGACTCGGTGCCGCGAGCCATCGCGGAGACGCGCCGTGCCGTCGGCCGGCGAGCCGACGCGATGCCGCTCGCGATGCGGCTGGAGAAGCGGATCCCCGTCGCCGCCGGGCTCGCCGGGGGCAGCAGCGACGCCGCGGCGGCCCTCCTGGCCGCTCTCGAGGCCTGGGACGCGGAGCTGGAGCCGGCCGAGCGGCACGAGGTCGCGGCGCGGGTCGGCTCGGACGTCCCGTTCTTCCTGGCCGGCGGGATCGCGCTGGTCCGCGGCCGCGGCGAGCACGTCACCCCCCTTCGGGCGATCGTCGGCGAGCCCCCGGGTGTGCTGATCCTGACCCCCGACACGCCGTCCTCGACCGCGGGGGCGTTCGCCGGCTTCGACGCCGGCGGCCCGGCGGCGCCATCCGATCCGCGATCCACCAGGCTCACCTCCGAGCACCTCGTCGCCGAGCTCGCAGCCGGCCTGCAGGCCGTGGATCTCGCCAATCGCGCCGGCGTGCTCGCGGCCGCCAACGACCTGATCGCCGCGGCGGAGGCCCAGGTGCCGGGCCTGCGGGCGCTGCGGCTCGCGCTTCGGCGCCTGCTCGGCGTTCCGATCGGCCTGTCCGGCTCGGGTCCGACGCTGTGGGCGCTCTATCCTTCGGCGGACGAGGCCCTGATCGCCGAGCGCCGCGTCGTCACCGCGATCGAGGACCGCTCGATCGTCGTGCCGGGATCGGGAGCCCCGTTCGTGACCGCCACGACGATCGAAGGAGGGAGCCGCCGATGACACGCCGTTCGATCACCACCCCCGCAGCCCCGGCCGCCGTCGGACCCTACAGCCAGGCGATCGCGGCGGGCGAGCTCGTGTTCTGCTCCGGCCAGATCGCGCTCGATCCGACGACCGGCGAGCTTGTCGACGGCGACATCGAGGCGCAAGCCGACCGCGTCCTTCGAAACCTGACCGCCGTCCTCGATGCCGCCGGTTGCACGCTGGCGGACATCGTGAAGACGACCGTCTTCCTCGCCGACATCGCCGACTTCCCGACGATCAACGCGGTCTACGCGCGGTTCATGCCCGATCCGCCGCCCGCCCGCTCGACCTTCGCCGTGGCGGCGCTGCCGAAGGGCGCCCGGATCGAGATCGAGGCGATCGCGGTTCGTCATCCCGAGTGAGGGGGTTTGACACCCCTCGCCGACGACGGTGAGAATGCCGCTGACGCCATTCATGAACCACCTCTTCGCGGCCCCGACCAGCGTCCTCGCGGCGTTCGGGGTCCGCCTCCCGGCCCGCACGGTGCCGCGCTGCGCCCCGTGACCGATCCGGGTTCCGAACCCCCCTCCGACCGTACGAGCGCGATCGTCCTCGCTGCCGGCCTCGGCACGAGGATGCGGTCGCGCACCCCGAAGGTCCTTCACCCGCTGTGCGGTCGGCCGATGGTCGCCTACGTCCTCGACGCTTGGGACGAGGCCCGCGCCGCCCTCGACGGGTCCGGCAACGGGACCCTCGCCAGGGCGCCCATCGTCGTCTACTCGCCGCCCACGACCGGCGTCGGCGAGGTCGTCGGCGATCGCGGCCGCCTGGCCCTCCAGGCCGAGCCGCGGGGCACGGGCGACGCGGTTCGGGCGGCCCTCGAGGCCGTGCCCGATGATGCCGCCGAGATCCTCGTCCTGTCGGGCGACGTCCCGCTCGTGATCGGGTCGCAGCTCGTGGCCGTCCTGGAACAGCGGCGCCTCGATGACGCCGCGATCGCCCTCGCCTCGGTGTTCGCCGCCGACCCCGGCGAGCTGGGCCGGGTCGTCCGCAGCGAGTTCGGCTCCGTCGAGCGGATCGTCGAGGCCCGCGATGCCACGCCGGCCGAGCTCGAGTCGAACGAGGTCAACGCCGGGATCTACGCCTTCGATGCGGCCTGGCTGCGCCGCCGAATCGGCTCGTTGCAGCCATCCGCCTCGAATGGCGAGCTGTACCTGACCGACCTCGTCGCCCTGGCTCGCGAGGACGGCCGGATCGTCAGCGCCGTCGGGTTCGAGGACGACGGCAGCCTTGACGGCATCAACGATCGAAGCCAGCTCGCGCAGGCCGAGTGGGCCATCCGGGTCCGGCTCAACGAGCGCCACATGCGGGCCGGGGTCACGATGCGCGATCCCTCGACGGTGTACCTCGACTGGTCGGTGACCCTGGCGCCCGACGTCGTCCTGGAGCCTGCGGTGATCCTGCGCGGCTCGACGACTGTCGCCGAGGGCTCCACGATCGGGCCAGGGGCCACGATCCACGACTCGCAGATCGGGCCCGGCTGCCGGGTCTGGCTGAGCGTCGTCGAGGGCTCGACGGTCGAGGCGGGTACGACGATCGGGCCGTACAGCCACCTCCGGCCCGGCAGCCACGTCGGCCCGCGGGCCGAGATCGGCAATTACGCCGAGATCAAGAACAGCCACCTCGGCGAGGGCGTCAAGCAGCACCACATGAGCTACCTCGGCGATGCCGAGCTCGGCGACGGCACCAACGTCGGGGCCGGGACGATCACCGCCAACTGGGACGGCCGGACGAAGCACCGCACGACGGTCGGGCCGAA
Organism: Chloroflexota bacterium; assembly: GCA_012026785.1. Lineage (GTDB taxonomy): Bacteria > Chloroflexota > Limnocylindria > Limnocylindrales > CSP1-4 > UBA5189. The sequence goes on from VEOW01000083.1 coordinate 3,173, forward strand.
GGTCTTCCTCGGCGTGGACACGATGCTCGTGGCGCCGGTCGAGGTCGGCGAGGGCGCGAAGACCGGCGCTGGCGCTGTCGTGACCCACGATGTCCCACCGGGGGCGCTCGTCGTCGGCGTACCGGCACGGATCCGGGAGCCTCGGCAGCCGCCCGGCGAGGCGCCCGAGCCCAAGGCCGACGAGGGGGCGGCGTCATGAGCGGCCTACCCGAGCTCCTCGTCATCGTCCTCCTCGTCATCCTCAACGGCGTGTTCGCAGCCAGCGAGATGGCCCTCGTGACCGTCCGCCGCGGCCGGCTGGCCCAGCTCGGCGAGGAGGGCCACGCCGCCGCGCGGGCCGTCGAGCGACTGAAGGACAATCCGGGCCGATTCCTGGCCGTCATCCAGATCGGGATCACGTTCCTCGGATTCCTGGCCTCGGCCTTCGCGGCGGTCAGCATCGTCGACGGGCTCGAGGCGGCGCTCCTGACCTTCGGTCCGCTGGCCGACTTCGCCGGCGTTCTCGCGCTCGTCATCGTGACCGGGGTCCTGACGCTGTTCACGATCGTCTTCGGCGAGCTCGTGCCCAAGCAGATCGGCCTGGCCCACGCCGAGCGGGTCTCGCTCGCGGCGGCGTACCTGATCGACGGGCTGGGGACGGTCTTCGGGCCGCTCGTCACGGTCCTGACCTGGATCACCCGCCAGGTGAGCCGCCTGTTCGGCGCGGACGTGACGCCCGAGGAGCGGATCAGCGCCGACGAGCTGCGCCTCATCATCGAGCAGGGCGGCGAGCAGGGCATCCTCGAGGCCGAGGAGGAGCAGATGATCCACGCGGTCATCGAGCTCGGCGAGCGGAAGGTCCACGAGGTCATGGTCCCGCGGGTCGCGATCGCGGCCCTGCCGCAGTCAGCCTCGTTCGAGGAGGCGATCGACCTCGTCGTCCAGGCCGGTCACTCCCGGATCCCCGTCTATCACGAGTCGATCGACGAGATCGTCGGGATGCTCTACGCCAAGGACCTGCTGCCGTACCTCAAGCCGGACGCCGCGCCCCGGCCACCCCTCCGCAAGCTGCTCCGGCCGCCGGTCCTCGTGCCCGAGTCGATGTCGATCGACGACCTCCTCCACGAGCTCCAGCGGCGCAAGGTCCACATCGCGGTCGTGCTCGACGAGTACGGCGGTACCGCGGGCGTCGTCACCATCGAGGACCTGCTCGAGGAGATCGTCGGCGAGATCCAGGACGAGTACGACGTCGAGGAGCCGCTCGTGGTTCGGATCTCGGACGATGAGGCCCGGGTCGACGGTCGGCTCGACGTCGATGAGCTCCTCGAGCTGTTCGACATGGAGGACGTCCACCTCGAGGACGACGAGGAGTACGACACCGTCGGCGGCCTGGTGTACCACCGCGTCGGCGGCGTCCCGGCGCCCGGCGACACGATCGAGGTCGAGGGGCTGCGCCTGACGGTCGAATCGACCGACGGCCGGCGGGTTGGCAAGGTCCTGGTCGTTCGCGAGCGGCGGCCCGAGCAAGACGAGGAGCCGGGGAGCGGCGATCGGCGCGGCAATGGCGACCGCCGCGAGGGCAGCCGGCGCAATGAAGGCCGCCGCGAAGCCGGGCGGCGGCGCGAGAGCTCGAGCCGCAAGCCCGCCGGCAGCCGCAAGCGCGCCGCAAACGGCGAGTAGCCGACGCCGCTGCGCTCTGGCGAGATTTGCCTCTTCGGATCGAGATTTGCCCCTTCGGATAAGGTTGGCGCGTTGGTAAAGCGCGTTAGCGGAGGCGTCCCGTGAACGAACAGGAAGTCGGACGACGCGTCAAGGAGGCGATCATCGGCACCATCAGGGGGACCGGTGAGATCACGGAGGCGACGGTCGGCACGATCTCGTCGGCCGTGCAGCGAACCATCAAGGAAGCCGGTGCCAGCGGCGCCGCGGCTGGAGGTCTCGCGGCCGACGCCGTGCGTGGCACGGTCGGCGCCGTGGGCGGGTTGGTCGGCTTCACCGCCACGACCACAGCCTCGACGATCAGCACCGCCGCCTCGGCCGCCTCGCAGTCTGCCGCATCTGTTGGCAACGCGGCCAAGGGGGCCGTCATCGGCGCGGTCCGTGGCACGTCCGAGACCGGCGGCGAGGCGATCGACGCGATCTCGAAGACGAGCCGTACCGCCGTCAGCGAGGCATCGGCCGTCGGAACCGACCTTGCGACGGCCGCCGTCGGGGCTGTCGAGGGCGCGATCGACGTCGCCAAGGAGTTGAGCCTCGACGTCGAGGCCGCTGCGTCCGCGGCTGCCACGGGCGCGGTCGATGCCGCCGGCGACATCGGTGAGTCAGCCGGCCGGCGCGTTCGCGCCGCCGTCGAGGGCACGATCAACGGCGTCAAGGTCGTCGTGAAGTCGGCCGTGGGGGCTGGCTCGGGCTCGTAGGCTCTCCATCCGTCCCCGTTGCGCCCAGCGCAACAAGGGACGGTTGAGCGGTTGGCCGATCCGTCGCTGCCGGCCGCCGGGTCGGCTTGACCGTCACGCCTTGCGCCTGAAGCAACCCTGGACGGTTGCGGGCGCGCGGAAGGCCCAGGGAAGGGTCAGTTTCGGAAGCCAACCGACGCTTGTTGCTCCTGGTGCAAATTGATCGAATCGGGCGGCCGAGTCGGGGCAGGGTCAGGCGCTGATGACCGAGACGATGATCTCCTCGAGGCGATCCCGAACCTCGCGCTCGACGACCCCGGCGGCATCGAGTTCCGCCAGCGCTCGGTCGCGATGCCGTCGGGCCTGCTCGCGCGTGTAGTCCCGCGCACCGGCTCGTTCGAGGATCGCCGTGAGCTCCGACACGCCCCTCCCGTTCACGCGCCGGCCCGCATAGAGCTCGACCAGGCGGGCCCGGTCCGCCGGGTCCGCGTGCTCGAAGGCGTAGATGACCGGCAGCGTCTTCTTCTTGCGCGCGAGGTCCGTCGGCTCCTTGCCGGTGGTCTGCTGGGGGCCCCAGATCCCGAGCAGATCGTCGTTGAGCTGGAAGGCGATCCCGAGGTCCCAGCCGAACGACCGGTAGCGAGCGATGACGGCCTCGTCCTCGGTCGCCAGGACGGCCCCCGCCTCGATCGAGGCGGCGATCAGCGCCGCCGTCTTGCGGCCGATCATGTCGAAGTACAGCTCGACCGACCGGGCGTCGTCGTGGTCGCTCATCCAGATGTCGAGGTACTGGCCCTCGCAGAGCGCGACACAGGTGGTGTCGTAGAGGCGCATCAGGCGCAGGACCGTGTGGTCCGGGAAGCCGAGGTCGGACAGGCGATGGAGCGCCACCCGGCTGAGGCTGAAGAGCATGTCGCCGGTGTTGATCGCCTGTGGGATCCCGTGCACAGCCCAGAGCGTCGGCCGATGGCGCCGCTCCCGGTCGCCGTCCTCGATGTCGTCGTGGACGAGGCTGAAGTTGTGGCCGAGCTCCACGGCCGCGGCGCCCGGCAGGGCCCGCCGATGGTCGCCGGTGATGCTGGCATAGGCGAGCAGGCCGAGGAGCGGCCGCATCCGCTTGCCGGTCGAGCCCGAGCCATCGAGCCCGAGGTGGTAGCGGCACATCTCGTAGACGCCCGCCGTCGCCGGGTCACTCGTTTCCACGAGGCGCGCGATCTCGGCCTCCGTGTCGGCGATCAGCTGCGCGATGTCGGGTCGGGTCGAGAGCGCCATCGGGCTCGAGTGTAGCGGCCACGCTGGAAACGTGCGCGGTTGAAGTAGCGGGTTCGCACCGGTGGCGCCAGAAAGCGACCAAACGACGAAGGAAAGGCAGACCTCCGTCATCTCAGCCTTCGAATGGTCGCCAGGCGGCGCCATTCGGCGCCGGAGGCCGTCGACCGGGCGGATTCACCAAGGCAAGTTCGTCGTTTGGCGGCCGATCGCCGCCACGAGCGGGGCGCGCAGGTTCGGATGCGCCAGCCGGATGCGCCAGCCGCCGACCACCTCGGGCCGCCTCGGGCCGCCTCGGGCCGCCTCGGTGCTACCGTCCGCCCATGCCGGCACCACGTCGCTACGCCACCGAGGCGATCGTGCTGTCGCGCTTCGACTACGGCGAGGCCGACCGGATCCTGACCCTCATCACGCCGACCGGCGGCAAGCTCAAGGCGATCGCCAAGGGCATTCGAAAGCCAACGTCGAGGCTTGGCGGCAGCCTCGAGCCGTTCGCCGAGCTGCGCCTGGCCCTGGCTCACGGCCGGACGTTCGACGTCGTCACCCAGGTTTCGATCGTCCACCCGTGGCTGCGGCTGCGCGACGACCTCGTCAGCTTCGGGACAGCGTCCTACCTGGCCGAGCTGGCCGACGGCACCCTCGAGGAGCGCCATGGCGCCGAGGCCGTGTATCTGTTGCTGAAGCGGGCCTACGAGCTGCTCGCCGCGGGCATGGTGCCCGGCCGCGTTGCCCGCTGGTTCGAGATGCGCCTGGCCGACGAGCTGGGCGTTCGACCGGAGGTCGACCGGTGCGTCGAATGCGGCCGGCTGCTCGAAGCCGACGAGCGCTACCGCTGGATGCCGCCGCTGGGCGGCGTCCTGTGCGAGCGCTGCCCCGGACCACCGCACGAGCGGGTCGCCCTCTCGCTCGATGGGTTGAAGCTCCTCAAGGCCTACCAGCGGATGGACGTCGAGGCCCTCGCCGCGCTCCGGATCGCGCCGCCGGTCGAGCGCGAGGTCGAGCGGGCGATGCGCGAGTTCCTGGCCTACACGCTCGACCGCTCGCCGCGCTCGCTGGCCTTCCTCGCCGAGGTCCGCCACGCAGGCCAGGCCGCGTCGCCCACCTGCTAGCATCGGCGCCCCAGCCAGCCCGCGACCGTCCCTGCCACGGCCGGTCGCCATGAGGAGCCCCACGTGCCGGACACCCCGACCATGACCGACGATCAGGTCGCGCCTGCCGTCGATGACCTCGACGTCATCGTTTCGCTTGCGAAGCGTCGAGGCTTCGTGTTCCCGTCGAGCGAGATCTACGGCGGCATCAACGCCGTCTGGGACTACGGGCCGCTCGGCGTCGAGCTGAAGAACAACGTCAAGCGCGCCTGGTGGCGGGCGATGGTCCAGGAGCGCGACGACATCGTCGGGCTCGATGCCGGAATCCTCATGCACCCCCAGGTCTGGGTGACCTCGGGCCACGTCGGGAGCTTCACCGACCCGCTGGTCGAATGCCAGACCGACCACCGTCGGTTCCGGCTCGACGAGCTGCCCGGCACGGAGGATCTCTCGGCAACCGACCTTCGCGACCCGGGGATCGTCGAACGCCTCAATCTCCGCTGCCCGGTCGATGGCGGCCCGCTGAGCGCTCCTCGCCGGTTCAACCTCATGTTCAAGACGTACATGGGGCCGGTCGAGGAGGACGCCGCGGTCGTCTACCTCCGCCCCGAGACCGCCCAGGGCAGCTACGTCAACTTCAAGAACGTCCAGGGGAGCTCGCGCAAGAAGATCCCGTTCGGGATCGCCCAGATCGGCAAGAGCTTCCGGAACGAGATCAGCCCCGGCAACTTCGTGTTCCGGATGCGCGAGTTCGAGCAGATGGAGATGCAGTACTTCGTCCATCCCGACCGCGCCGCCGAAATCTTCGAGGAGTGGCTGCAGCGGCGCTGGGACTGGTACACGCACTACGGCGTCACGCCGGAGCGGCTGCGCTTCCGGGAGCACGCCCCGGACGAGCTCGCCCACTACGCCAAGAAGGCGGTCGACGTCGAATACCGCTTCCCGTTCGGTTGGAAGGAGCTCGAGGGCATCCACAACCGCGGCGACTTCGACCTGTCGCGCCACCAGGCTGAATCGGGCGAGAACCTCGAGTACTTCGACCCGGCGACCGAACAGCACTTCATCCCGTTCATCGTCGAGACCGCGGGCGGTCCAGATCGCTCGGCCTTCACGTTCCTGATCGACAGCTACCGGGAGGAGGAGGTCCGCGGCGAGAAGCGGGTCGTCCTGGGGCTCCACCCCGACCTCGCGCCGTACAAGGTGGCCGTGCTGCCGCTGCTCAAGAAGCGGCCCGAGATCGTCGAGATCTGCCGTCGCCTCCGCGGCGATCTCGCCAAGGACCTGATGGCCGTCTACGACGACACCGCGGCGATCGGCAAGCTCTACCGCCGCCAGGACGAGATCGGCACGCCGTGGTGCGTGACCGTCGACGTCGATTCGCTCGAAGACGGGGCCGCGACGATCCGCGACCGCGACTCGATGACCCAGGAGCGTGTCCCGCTCGAGGGCATCAAGCGCGCGATCCTCGATCGAATGGCCGCCGCGCGGGGGTAGACTCCGCCGATCGACAGGCGAGGGGAGGAGGTGCCGCCGGTGGCCGTGACGATCCGCAAGTGGGCGACGTTCGTCGAGGAGATCCACGAGGAGGGCGGCAAGCCGCTGGCTCGGCCGCTGCGCCGCGTGGCCGTCGCGGTCGTCGTCAAGAACCCCTATGCGGGTTCGAACCCGGACGACCTCTCGGAGCTCATCGACTTCGGCGAGGTCCTCGGTGCGGAGCTGACCCGGCGCTGCAAGGAGGCACTCGGCACGCCGGTCGAGGCGTACGGCAAGGGCGGCATCGTTGGCGAGGCCGGCGAGCTCGAGCACATCGCCGCCTGCCTGCACCCCAAGTTCGGTGCACCGACGCGGGAGGGCGTCGGCGGCGTGTCCATCCTGCCCTCGGTCAAGAAGCGGGCCGCGATGGGCGCCACGCTCGACATCCCCGTCCACCACATCAAGGCGATGCTCGTCCGCTCGCACTTCGACGCGATGGAGATCCGGGTGCCGGACGCCCCGGCGGCCGACGAGCTGCTGCTCGCGCTGGCGGTGACCGACGGGGGCAGACCGCACGCCCGGGTGGGTGGCCTGAAGGCCGAGGACGTCGTCGGCGTGGACGGCCTCCGCTAGGCCGGACCGCCCGCGTCCCCGCATGCGAACCCTGATCACGAACCTCGGGGCCGTCGTCAGCGGCGACATCGCGGCGCCGCTGGCCGACGCCGATTCGATCCTGGTCGAGGACGGCCGGATCATGGCGCTTGGCCGTGGCCTGGACCCCGATGGCGTCGACCAGGTGGTCGCTGCCAAGGGCACGACCGCGATCCCCGGCCTCATCGACTCGCACGCCCACCCGGTGTTTGGCGACTTCACGCCTCGGCAGCAGACCCTGAGCTTCATCGAATCAGGGCTGCATGGCGGCGTGACGACGGTCATCTCGGCCGGCGAGGTCCACCTACCGGGGCGGCCGAAGGACGTCGTTGGCCTGAAGGCCCTCGCGATCGTGGCCTCGAAGGCCTACGCCGCGTTCCGACCCGGCGGCGTGAAGGTCCACGCCGGCGCGCCGATCCTGGAGCTCGGGCTGGAGGAGCGGGACTTCGCCGAGATGGCGGCCGCCGGTGTCAAGCTCATCGGCGAGATCGGGCTGGGCTCCGTCAAGACCGGGGCGCAGGCCGCACCGATGGTCGCCTGGGCCAGGCAGCACGGCATGACCGTCACGTTCCATACCGGGGGGCCCTCGATCGCCGGCTCGAACCCGATCGCCGCCGACGCGGTCCTCGAGGCTCGGCCGCACATCGTCGGTCACGTCAACGGCGGCACGACGCCGCTGTCCGACGCGGACATCGAGCGGGTCATCACCGACAGCGACATGGCGATCGAGATCGTTCACTGTGGCAACGGCCGGGCGGCCCTCCATGCGCTCCGCGCGGCCGAGGGCCTCGGGGGCCTGGGCCGGGTCATCATCGGCAACGCCGCGCCGTCGGGAACGGGTGTCGTGCCGCTGGGCATCCTGCGGGTCGTGGCCCATCTCGCGTCACTCGGCGGCGTGGCGCCCGAGGTCGCGCTGGCGATGGCGACGGGGAACACGGCCCGGGTCCACGGTCTCGACGTCGGGATCCTCGCGCCGGGCCGCGCAGCCGACATCGTCTTGGTCGATGGGCCAATCGGCTCGTCGGCCTCGGACGCGCTCGGCGCGCTGGCCGTCGGGGACCTGCCGGGCGTGTCGATGGTCCTCATCGACGGAGTCGTGACGATCGGTCGGAGCCGCAACACGCCGCCGGCCGGCCGTGCCGCCGAGGTCGTGGGCGGCGGCAGCGGCGGGCCCGCGGGTGGCGGGCATTGACGATGGGCTCCCGAGAGGCCGGCCACCGAGCAGGAACGACAACTGAGTTGAACAGACCCCGGCAATTCAGCGGCATCGGGGGCGTCCCGGCGTCGTCAGCGGGCTGCGAATCGCGCGCCAAGGTCCCGCTCTATCCCGCGCCACGTGGGCGCCGGGCGATTTCCGTCAGTCTCGCCGCGGGGGCCGCCGGCCTCGCCACCCGCAACCTGGAGTCGTTCGACCCTCCTGTTCAAATGAATTGGGAATCGGTCGAGGTGGCGAGCGACGCTCCGGCCAGGACGCGGCGGTGAAGGTCGGGTTGCGGCTGCCGAGCTTCGCGCTCGGTGTGGAGACGGCGACCCTGGACGAGATGGGCGCCTACCTCCGCCGCGCGGAGGATCTCGGCTTCGAGACGGCGATGCTCATCGACCACCTGCTGGTCGCGCCGCCGGCGTACCGGGTGAGCTGGCTGGAGCCCGTGTCGCTGCTCGCCGCCCTCGCCGGCGTGACCCGCACGATCCGGCTCGGCACGATGGTCCTCGTGCTGCCGTTCCGCGACCCGGTCGCGCTGGCCAAGGAGTGGGCCACCCTGGACGTCCTGAGCGGCGGGCGGACGATCCTCGGCGTCGGGGTCGGCTGGAACCGGCAGGAGTTCGAGGCGCTGCGAATCCCGTTCAAGGAGCGCGGCCGGCGCACGACCGAGATGCTCGAGGCGATCACGGCCCTGTGGGCTGGCGACGACGTGTCGTTCGAAGGCCAGCACTACCGCTTCGAGGGCCTGAGCCTGGAGCCGAAGCCGACCCAGCGGCCACACCCGCCGATCTGGATCGGCGGCGGGACCCAGCCCTCGGAGAAGCTGTACGCCCAGCAGGTCGACACGATCCAGCCCGTGCTCCGCCGGATCGCCCGCTATGCCGACGCCTGGGTGCCGCACAGCAGCGCGACGGCCGAGATGGTGGCCGGCGACTGGGAGGCGATCCGCGGCTACATGACGGAGTACGGGCGCCACCCGGAGCAGATGGGCCGGGTCTATTCGAACTTCGTCCACGTCCTGCGGCCCGGCCAACGCCCGGAGGACGCCGCACCGAAGTTCCGCGTCTACTCGGGCATGGACCTCGACTACTGGCAGCAGTTCTACCTGCTCGGCGAGGCCGAGGCCGTGGCCGAGCGGATCCGCGCCAAGGTCGAGGCGCTCGGCGGCGTCGACCACCTGATCCTGAACCCGCTCGACTGGGATCGCGCGGCACTCGACGCCCTCGCCGAGCGGGTCCTGCCGATGGTGACGGCGTAGCCGGTGGCGGCGTATCTCCGACCGTCGGCGCTCCCGGACGCGCTGGAGGCCCTCGCCTCGCGCGCCACGGGCGGGCGCGGCTGGGTCGTCGTCGCGGGCGCGACCGACCACTACCCGGCGCGTGTCGGCCGGGTCCCCGACGAGGATGTCCTCGACGTCAGCGCGCTCGGCGGGCTCCGGGGGATCATCGGCGGGGCCACCGGCACGGCGGAGAGCGGTTGGCGGATCGGCGCCCTGACGACCTGGAGCGACCTCGCCGATGCCGACGACCTGCCGCCGCTGTTCGCTGGCCTGCGTCGCGCGGCCCGGACGATCGGCGGGCTCCAGGTCCAGAACCGCGCGACGCTCGCCGGCAACCTGTGCAACGCCTCGCCCGCCGCCGACGGCGTGCCGAACCTGCTGGCGCTGGACGCGGCCGTGGAGCTGGCATCAGCCAGCGGCGTGCGTCGCGTGCCGCTCGGCGAGTTCATCGTCGGCAATCGGCGCACCGTCCGCAGGCCGGAGGAGCTCGTCACCGGGATCCTCGTCCCACCGCCGCTCGCGGACACGACCGTGCGCTCGGCCTTCGAGAAGCTCGGCTCGCGGGCCTATCTCGTGATCTCGATCGCGATGGTCGCGGCCATCCTGGAGGTCGATCGCGAGGGGCGAATCGCGCGGGCGCGCCTGGCGGTCGGCGCGTGCTCCGAGGTCGCCGAGCGGCTCACCGCCCTCGAGACCGAGCTCCGCGGCCGGCGTCCAGCCGAGGCCCCGGCGATCCCTCGCTCGGACCACCTCGCGACGCTCAGCCCCATCGACGACGTCCGCGGCAGCGCGGCCTACCGGCAAGACGCGGCGCTCGTGCTCGTTCGGCGGGCCCTGGAGGCCCTCGCCGGGTGAGCGGGGCACCGGTCCCGATCGCGTTCCGGCTCAACGGCCGTGCCGTGGCCGTGACGAGCGCCCCGATGCGGCGCCTGTCCGAGCTGCTCCGCGACGACCTCGGCCTGACCGGCACGAAGGTCGGCTGCGACGCCGGCGACTGCGGCGCCTGCACGGTCCGGCTCGACGGCCGCCAGGTCGCGGCGTGCCTCGTCCCGGCCGGCCAGCTGGAGGGAACCAGCGTCGAGACCGTCGAAGGGTTGGCGCGCCCGGACGGCGGCCCGTCCGCGCTCCAGGCGGCCTTCCTCGACCACGGCGCCGCGCAGTGCGGGATCTGCACGCCGGGAATGCTCATGGCTGCATCGGACCTCCTCGCCACGGCGGCCGAGGCCGACGACGCGACGATCCGCGACGGCCTCGGCGGGGTCCTGTGCCGCTGCACCGGCTACCGGGCGATCGTCGAGGCCGTGGCCGCGGTTCGCGACGGCTCGGGACCCACACCCGGCGCCGCCGCGTCGGGGAAGGTCGTCGGCGCCCGGGTTCGAAAGGTCGACGGGCTGCCGCGGGTCCTCGGGGCCGCCCGGTTCGGCGCGGACGAGGTGCCGCTCGATGCCCTCGCCGTTCGCGCGATTCGCTCGCCCCACCCGCGGGCGCGATTCACGATCGGCGATCTCGAGCCACTCCGGACCCGCCACCCGGGGCTCGTGCGGGTCCTCACGGCCGCCGACGTGCCCGGCGAGAACCGCTACGGGATCTACGAAACCGGCAAGGACCAGCCCGCGCTCGCCGATGGCGAGGTTCGCTACCGCGGCGAAGCCGTTGCGGCCCTGGTCGGTGAGCCCGCGGCGATCGCCGCCATCGACGACGTCGAAGTGCCCATCGAGTGGTCGCCGCTGCCGCCGCTCACCACCATCGACGACGCCGTCGCTCCCGCCGCACCCCGGCTCCACGCCGAGGCGCCCGGCAACGTCCTCGTCCGGGGCCGCCTGGCCATGGGCAACCCCGACGAGGCCATTCGAACGTCGGCCGTCACCGCCGCGGTGGAGATCGAGACCACGGCCCTCGAGCACGCCTACATCGAGCCCGAGGCCGGCTGGGCCCGCCGGGTGCCGGGTCACAGCGGGGACCGCCTCGAGCTTGCCGTCAGCACCCAGTCGCCGTACATGGATCGTGATGAGGTCGCCCGCATCCTCGGTATCCGGCCCGACCAGGTCCGGATCATCCCGACTGCCTGCGGCGGCGGCTTCGGGGGCAAGCTCGATCTCGGCGTCCACCCCCTCATCGCCCTCGCGGCCTGGCACACCGGCCGGCCGGTTCGGGCCACCTGGACTCGTCCGGAGTCCATGGCCGCCAGCACGAAGCGCCATCCGGCGCGGATCCGGATCAGCGGCGGGGCCACCGCTGACGGGCGCCTGACTGGCGTTCGAACCCACGGCGAGTTCGACACCGGCGCCCACGCCTCGTGGGGCCCGACGGTCGCGAATCGCGTCCCCGTCCACGCCACGGGCCCGTACGAGTGGCAGGCCGTGCTCGCGACGACCGCGGCGATCCACACCAACAACCCGCCGTCAGGGGCGTTCCGTGGCTTCGGCGTGCCCCAGGCCGCGATCGCCCACGAGGCCCTGATCGACGAGCTGGCCGAGCGCCTCGGCGCCGATCCGCTGGAGCTGCGGCTCCGCAACGCCCTCCGCGCCGGCTCCGTGACGGCCTCCGGCCAGGTCCTCCGCGCCAGCGCCGGCCTGCCGGCCTGCCTCGAGGCCCTGCGGCCGCGCTGGCGGCGGCTGCGCGACGAGGCGGCGGCCCACCGCGCCGGCGACGAGCGCAGACGCCGCGGCGTGGGAATCGCCGCGATGTGGTACGGCATCGGCAACACGGCCCTGCCGAACCCCTCGACGATCGAGATCGGCGTGAGCCGCGACGGGCGGGTGACCCTGTTCTCGGGCGCGGTCGACATCGGCCAGGGCGCCTCGACCGTCGTGGCCCAGATCGCGGCCGACGCCCTCGGGCTGCCGCTCGAGCGCGTCGAGATCGTCAGCGGCGACACCGCCCGGACCGCCGACGCCGGCAAGTCCTCCGCGTCGCGCCAGACGTTCGTGTCCGGCAACGCCGCCCGGCTCGCCGCGGCCGACCTGCGGCGGCAGATCCTCCAGCTCGGCGAGGTCGGGCCGGACGTGGAGATCGAGCCGGCGCCCGGTCGGCTCCTGCTCCGCGAGCCGGGCGGCCGCGCCGCCGTCATCGAGCTCGGTGAGCTGCCGGTCGTGCCGGTCACGGACGCGACCGCCGATGTCGTCCTGGCCGGACGGGGCTTCTTCGACCCCGAGACGACCGAGCTCGACGCGGATGGCCAGGGCGTCCCGTACCAGACGTACGCCTTCGGGGCCCAGGTCGCCGCCGTCGAGGTCGACCTCGAGCTCGGGACGACCATGGTTCGAACGATCGTCGCCGCCCACGACGTCGGACGGGCGATCAACCCCCAGGGGGTCGAGGGGCAGATCCATGGCGGGATCGCCCAGGGCCTCGGCATGGCCCTGATGGAGGCCTACGTCCCGGGCCGGACCGAGAACCTCCACGACTACCTGATCCCGACCGTCGGCGACATGCCGGAGATCGAGTGCATCCTCATCGAGGACCCCGACCCGGCTGGGCCCTACGGGGCCAAGGGCGTGGGAGAGCCGGCCCTCATCCCGACCGCGCCGGCCATCCTGGCCGCGATCCGCGATGCCACCGGGGTCCGGATCACGACCCTGCCGGCCTCGCCGGACCGAGTCCGGGCCGCGATCGTCGCCGCCAGCCGGTAGCATCCCACTCCGACATGCCGACCAAGGTCATCCTCGACGTCGACACCGGCACTGATGACGCGGTCGCACTGATGGTCGCGGCCCTGTCGCCCGACCTCGATCTGGTCGGCGCCACCTCGGTCAACGGCAACACGACGATCGACAACACGACCGAGAACACCCTGCGGGTGTTCGACTGGATCGGGCGGCCCGAGGTCCCGGTCCACCGGGGCTGCGATCGGCCACTCGCTCGGACCCAGGCGGAGCAGCTCAACCCCGCCCGGCGGATCCACGGCACGCTGCTGGACCTGCCGCCGGCCTCGCGCGGCGCGGCGCTCCAACCCGGCCACGCCGTCGACTGGTTGATCGACACGTACCTCGCCTCCGACGGCGACATCGTCCTCTGCCCGGTCGGGCCGCTGACGAACGTCGCCATGGCGATCCAGAAGGAGCCCCGGATCCTCGAGGCGATCCCCCAGATCGTGATCATGGGCGGCGCCCACGATCACGGGAACTCGACGCCGTCGGCCGAGTTCAACATCTGGCTCGATCCGGAGGCCGCCCGGATCGTCGTCAACTGCGGTCGGCCCATTCGAATGATCCCGCTCGATGCAACCCACCGGGCTCTCGTCTCCGTCGACGACGCCGCCCGGCTTCGAGCCCTCGGCACGCCCGCCGGCGAGGCCGCCGCTCGCTTCGTGCTGAAGCGGATCGACGGCTACGACGCGACCCAGCCGATGCCCCACCGGGCCGGCGCGGCGCCGGTCCACGACGCCCTCGCCGTCTGCTCGATCATCGACCCGTCGATCGTGACGACCGAGTTCATCCCGGTCGACGTGGAGGTGAACGCCGAGCTGTCGGTCGGCCGAACGGTCTGCGACTTCCGGTTCCGTGGCGGCAAGCCGGCGAACGTCGAGTTCGCGATCGACGCCGACGAGCCGCGCTTCGTGGCGATGCTGCTGGAGATCCTCGGCCGGACCGCCTGAGCGAGCGCCGATCCGCGGGCCCTGTGGGTCACTGGGTCGTGGCTGCCGGCGTACCGAGCGCCCCGGACAGCTCGGTGCGCGAGGCGATGCCGAGCTTGCGGTAGGCGTTCGCGAGGTGGTACTCGACGGCCTTGGGCGTCACGAACAGTGCCTGGGCGATCTCGCGGTTCGTTCGGCCGCCGGCCGCCAGCCCGGCGACCCGCTCCTCGGCCGGCGTCAGGGATTCCACGCCGCTGAGCGCGAACCGTCGCGGCCGGGCGCCAAGTGCCCACAGCTCTGACCGCGCCCCCTCCAGGAGCGCTCGGGCACCGATGCGATGCGCGAGGTCCAGCGCGGCGCCCAGCGTCTGCCGCGCGTCCGTTCGGAGGCCCTGACGGCGCAGCGCCCCGCCCAGCTCCACGAGGATGCGCGTCCGCTCGAGGACGACCGGCGAATCAGCGAGCAGCTCCGCGGCCTCGCGCAGCATCTCGATCCCGGCCGCGCCACCCTCCGCCACGCCCGCGGCGTGGAGGCCCGCCGCCAGCGGCCAGCGAGCACCGGATTCGCGCCCCAGCTGGAGCGCGTCCTCGGCCACGCTTCGAGCCTCGTCGCGCTCCCCGGCCCGGGCCAGGGCGAGGCTCAGCCAGCGTCGCCATTCCGGCGGTCCGGGGGATCGATACCCGACCGCCGCCCCGAACTGGGCGGCGGTTCGCAGCTCGGCGATCGCCCGGCTGGTGTCCCCCAGGGCCTCGAACAGCCGAGCCCGGACGATCGGGATTGCGATCCAGTCGGCGCGCTGCCGCAGCGGCTCGTCATCGACCCCCAGGATCGCGCCGGCTGCCTCCAGCTCGGCGCGCTCGATCTGGGCAAGCGCCCGGTGGGCGATGGCCTGGGGGAGGAATGCCTCCCAGCCGATCTCGCTCGCTCGGAAGCCGCTCTCGGCGTCGGCGACCGCGTCGCCGAGCCGTCCCAACATCAGGTTCGGGAAGGACCTCGCCACGGAATAGAGGCCGATCTTGGCGAAGTTGCCGGCGCGCTGCGAGGCGTCGATCGCCCGGGTCAGGACGTCGGTCATCAGCGGTAGCTCGTCGGTCGCGAACAGGACGCCGGTCGCGAGCTCGACCGCCTGCCCCTCGGTGATCAGCTCCTCGATCGGGGCTTCCGCCAGGGCGCGGCGAACGACCTCGAGCAGATCCGCGCGCGGA
>VEOW01000079.1 GCA_012026785.1 Chloroflexota bacterium
CTACGGGGGCGGCCGTGGCGGCATGGTGTCGCGCTATGCCGAGCCGCCGCGGGGACGCGAGCCGGCTCGCGAACGGCGAGAGCCGGTTCCTCAGCGTGGGGGCGGCCGACCGGCGCCTCGCCGATCCGGCGAGGAGCCGTGGTCCGAGGTGCCGCCGGAGATCGAAGCCATGCTGCGCGCCCGGCTCGGCCCGTCCGCGCCCCGCCGTGGCACGGCGCCGGCGCCCGAGCCGCCTCCCGCCGCGGAGGCGGAGGTCGAGGCGGCGACCCCTGCTCGGCCGACCCGCCGAGCGACGGCCGGACGTCGCGGCCGGACCGCACCGGCGACCGAGACCGCCGAGAGCGCTCCGACCGCCGAGGCCGGCGAGGGTCCGACCACCGAGGCCGAACCCGCGACCAAGGCCCCGGCTCGCCGTCGATCTACGCGGGCGACCAAGGCGGCCGACGACAGCCCCGAGGCCCTGAGCGAGGCGTCTGCGCCGGCGGAGGCTTCCGACAAGCCGAAGCCGACGACGAGGACCCGCAAGTCGACCGCCGCCGCGGCGACACTCGCCACAGACGAGGCGGGCGCCCAGGCCGAGGCCGAGGCGGAGCCGAAGACCCCGCGGCGTCGGACGACGCGGAAGAAGGCCGCGCCGGCCGCCTGACGCAGCGCTCGTGGCTGACCCGGTGACGCCGGCGAGGGATCGCGCCCGGCCCGGGTTCCGCACGCGTGGCCAGCCGGCCGCCGTCGCGGCGCTGGACGCCATGCTGGGCAGCGGCATGCCGCACGCCCTGCTGCTCGTCGGCCCGCCGGGCGTCGGCAAGGCGACCCTTGCCGATGACCTCGCCGCGGCGCTGCTGTGCCGTCACGAGGACCCGGCGGCCCGACCGTGCCGGTCCTGCCGCTTGTGCCGGGCCGCTGAGCACGGCAACCACCCCGACCTGCATCGCCTCGACCCGGTCGGGGCCGGCGCCGTGATCCCGATCGGGGGCCGCGACGAGCGGGGGGTTCGAGACCTCGCCGCCGAGCTGGCACTCATGCCCGTCGAGGGCGGGGCCCGCGTCGCGATCATGGCCGAGGCCGATCGGATGACCGAGGACGCCCAGTCCGCGTTTCTCAAGACCCTCGAGGAGCCACCGGCAGGGGCTGTGCTCGTCATGTGCGCGGCCGACGAGGAGCGGCTCCTGCCGACGGTTCGGTCGCGTTGTGTCCGGATCCGGCTGGGACCGGTTCCGCCTCGCGAGGTCGAGCGGATCGTCGTGGACGCTGGGGCCGCCGACGCGCCGCTCGCGGCGCGGGTTGCCCGCCTGTCGTCCGGTCGCCCGGGGCTGGCCCTCGTCCTCGCCCGCTCGCCGGAGGCGCTCCGGATCCGCGGCGAGATCGCCCGGACCCTCATCGATCTCGCCTCGTCCACGCGGACGGACCGCCTGCGCGGGATCCGCGACCTGCTGGCGCGAGCCGCCGACCTGTCCAAGGCCATGCGGCCGGGGTTCACCTCCAGTCGCGACGCCGCGCCAGCCGCCGATCCCGAGCCCGACGCGGCCGTCGACGCCGGGCCAGCCACCAAGGTCCGGGTTCCGGCCGCGGAGCGACGAGCCGCCGCGCTGGCCCTGGTCGCGCTGTGGCAGGAGCTCGTGCGCGACGCCCTTGCCCTCGGTGCCGGCGCGCCCGAGGCCGTGCGGGACCTCGACCTCCTCGACGAGCTCACGGCGCTGCGGCAGCGCCTCCCGCCGCGCGCCGGGGCCGCCCACCTGCGGCGCCTGGAGACCGCCGGCGAGCGGCTTGCCGGCAACGTCAGCCCCGAGCTCGTCCTCGACGTCCTGGCGCTCGAATGGGTGGCCTGAGGGACCCCGGCGATCGCCCGCGTCCTGCGCGGCTCGAGGCCGTCGTCCACGGTCGGGTGCAGGGCGTGGGCTTCCGGGTGTTCGTCGCCCGCCGGGCGGCCGTCCTGGACCTCGGGGGCTGGGTCAGGAACGAGTCCGGTGGCACGGTGCGCGTCGTGGCCGAGGGCGGTGAGGCCGCCCTGCTGACGTTGCTGCGAGACCTTCGGGACGGTCCGCCGGGGGCCCGCGTCGAGCGCGTCGACGAGGCCTGGCCGCCATTCGTCGGCGAGTTCGAGCGGTTCGAGATCCGGAGCGGCTGGCACGGCGGCGACTGAGCTCGCGGCTCGGCCCGCAGCCGGGCTCTGGGACCACGCGCCCGCCAGAACCCGGACCAGCGGCCTATTCCCAGCCCGCCGATCGGCGACCATCCTCTGATCGTGGACGAGACGCACGTCTCCGAGCTCCTGCCGGGCCTGTATCGCGAGGTCCTCGACGCCGTCGCCCTCCTCGAGGGGGCTGGTCGTCGACGGGAGGCGGATCGGGTGCGGGCCCAGGCCACCGCCGCCTATTCGAAAGCCTGGAACCAGGTCGCCGCGAGACGCCTCCGACGTCTGCGCGACGACGCACGCCGAATCGTGGCCGGCCGCCACGGAGCCAGGCCGACTCGCGCCTGGCGAACCGTGACCGGCCCGTCCGTCGAGCACCGACCCGCCTGAGTCGCCCGTCCGGTTAGGCTTTCGAGCCAGCCATGGACGCCGAGACCCCGATCGAGCCCGGAGGACCCGGCATCGAGGCGCGCCCCGTCTCCGGGATCGACAATGGCTTCGAGGCCGGCTACCGGATCCGCTTCGACGAGGCTGGCCCCGACGGCCTGATCCGGACGTCGACCCTGCTGCGGTACGCGCAGGACGTCGCCTGGCGCCACTCCGAGGCCCTCGGCTTCGATCGCGCCTGGTACGCCGAGCGGAGCCTCGCGTGGGTCGTTCGGGCCGTGGGGCTCGAGCTGCTCGAGCCGATCGCGATGGGCGAGACCCTCCGCGTCTCGACCGCGGTGGTCGGCCATCGCCGGATCTGGGCCCGCCGGCTCGGCGTGTTCCGGTCACCGTCGGGCCGTCGCGCCGCGACCGTGACGACCGACTGGGTGCTGCTGGATGCCCGCAACCGCGTCGTCCGAATCCCCGACGATTTCGGGGTCGCCTTCACGAATCCCGAGATCCGCAGCGAGATCCTCCGCGTGCCGCCGACCGACGCCGAGCCGGTCGGCCGGCTCGGCGTCACCGTTCGAACCCGCGATCTCGACCCGATGGGCCACGTCAACAACGCCGTCTACCTCGACTGGGCCGAGGAGGCCCTCGAAGCCGCCGGCTGGCCCAGGGGTGGCGCGCGCTGGGCGCGCCTCGAGTACCTCGCCTCGGCGGGTCCCGGCGCCGACGTCGAGCTCCACCTCGGTGGCGACCCGAGCGCCTGGTGGGTCCGAATCCGGCGGCCCGGTGGCGATGACCTGGTGCGGGTGGCCGGCGGGCGGTTCGAGCTGGCGACGGGCTGAGGGTCGCGTCATCGAGCGGTCCTGTGACGGATTTGTCGCTCGTCGCGGGAACTTCGCCGTCGCCCCGGTCCGGTCCGCCGGGGACGCTGCCCCGAGAGACACCGGTGGAGGTTCCCATGGCCGAGATTCGAACGATCATCGCGACGACCACCGAGGACGACCGCCAACCGGCCGTCCGCGAGGCCGGCGTCGAGCGTGCCCTCGCCGAGCACGCGACCCTGATCCTGTACGACCTCGATGCCGCCACGAGCCCGCTCGAGAGCCCCGTCCCGACGGAGTGGTCCGCCGAGGGCACGAGCGAGACGGTCGGCGATCGGCTCGGGCCCGAGGAGCTGGAGGCGGCGGGTCGGACGGCGCTCGCCGAGCAGGTCCGCCGGGCGCGCGCCGCCGGCGTCGACGCCTGGGGCTGGCTGCCCGGGGACGACGACCGCGGGACGCTCGTCGACTACGCCTCCCGCCAGCCCGCCCCGCTCCTGCTCCTGCCGGACGACGAGCCCGAGCTGAGCGACGGGCACCTGCCCCAGGAGGTGGTTTCCGCTCGGGGCCGCTGAGACGACGACCCGGGCGTTCTACGGGAAGGCCGCGACGTCCACCTGGCCGGTCTCGATCGCGACGGAGATCGTGACGCCGCTGAGTGCCGGACCGTCGGCCGTGTAGGTCACGACCCATCGATCGACGCCGAAGTCCGAGCGCCGCAGGACCGTGCGCCGGGCATCGAGGAGATCACCGTACTGGAGTCGAACGATCGTCTCGGCCGACGCCTCGGCCACGGCCTGGCTGACCGGCGGTGCCGGATGCAGCGCGGCCTGGAGCTCCTGGTCGTCGCTCGGCAGCGGTCGACCGAGGGTGAAGATCGCGAGGAACCCGAGCAGCAGAGCGGCGGCCCAGGCGGTCGTGAGGATGGTGAAGCGATTCATGGCCGCCCCAGGTAGACCATGTAGTGGAGGGTCTTCAGGTTCAGGGCCGCGCCCTGGGCGTGGCCCCGGGCGACGAGCTGGTCGATCGATGCGCCGATCTCCAGCTTGGCCTGCTGGAAGGCATCGATCGCGGTCGCGCCCTGGCCGATCGCGCGCCAGAAGATGCGTTCGAAGCCGGTTCGGCCGAGCGGGGGATCGGACGCCGCTTGGAGGACGGTGTAGGAGAGATGGGTGTCGGCCACGAATGCCCTGGCACCCGACTTGAGGTAGTGGAGGGCGAGGTTGTTGTCGGCCGTCTTGTGCTGCGGCTCCTGGATGGTGTCGAGCGTCCAGGCACCGTAGCAGGCCCCGATGTTGACGAGGCCCCGGCTCCCGGGGTTGCCGTCGATCGAGACGGCATCGAGCTGGTGCCGCCGCGATTCCACCGTCCATTCGCCGGCGTAACGCTGCGCCGCGTTCTGGGGCACCCAGGTCTCGAGGTTCGCCGACCAGGCGTCGGTCAGGACCCCGATGCCGTGCAGCAGGACGTACAGGTAGCGAGCGTCGGCGGCCGGGCCGCTGGCGAAGCGAGCGGTGTCGACCGGCGGGGCGTAGTCGAGCTCGACTGCGATCGACGGATTGATCGTCGAGATCACGGTCGCCGCTTGAGTCCGCCGCTCCTGGTTGATCAGGGCGTAGGCATGGCCGTCGGGTGGGCTGAGATCGCTCAATTGGGTCAGCAGCAGCTCGGCGTCCTCGCTGCTGGGAATTCGGGCCACGGCCAGGTCCGGGATGGCCCAGTGGTCGCCGTCGAGGTTGGCGTACGGATCGTCCGATGGGAGCCAGTCGGCCGGGAGCTGCCAATCCGACAGGTCGGTCCGCTCCTCGTCCGCCAGCGGGTTCTGGACGCGGAAGAACGGCACGGCGTCGTCGTTGCCGAGGATCAATAGATAGCGGTATCGGCCACCGGACAGCAAGCGGTGGACCTCCTGGGCAGCCGCCTCGGGCGTCGCCCGCTCCGTCCCGTCGGCCTCGAGGTCGTGGAGATCACCCACGCGCGCGGCCGCCGCGAAGACGCTGTCGGCCGCGGCGCCGAGGTTCGCCCGGAGGATCCGCTCGCGGGTCACGACGAGGACCTCGGCCGGGTTCGCGTACGGCATCGGACCGCTGCCGCTGCCGCTGCCGAGGATGACGCCGGCGCGCGGGACGTCGCCCACGGTGAACGTCGCGAGCTCGTCGGGGACGCCGTTCCAGGAGACCTCGGCCGTGTAGGCGGCGGCAGGGAAGCCGTCGCGGGCGACGAGCGGGACGACGAAGCCGGCGTCGCGCCCGGTCTGGACGACGTGGCTGTGCTCCAGGACGAAGTGATCCCCCTGGAAGAGCCGCAGGCGAAGCTCCGTCCCCGGGTCGACCCTTCGCCAGCCGACCAGGGCCAGGATCTGGGTGATCCCCTCCGGAAAGGCGTCGGCCTCCCCGATCGGAACGCCCTCGGCATCGATGTCGGCCGCGAACTGCGTGTGGAGCAGGATGGCCTCGCCGATCGACGGCGGGAGGGCCGGCCCTTCCTGCACGACCTGGGTCGGGACGGGGGTCGGCGGCGCGCTCGCCACGACCTCGGGCGTCGGGCTGGCCGGGCGCTCGGTCGCCGCTGGCTGGCAGGCCGACACGACCAGCATGACCGCGAGGAGCAGGGTGGTGGAGCGGCGGATCATCGGGCTGCCTCCTCGCCTGGCTCGCTGGCCGCCAGCTGCGCCCGGAGCGCCGCGACGCGCTCGCGAAGAGCCTCGCCCGTGGCCGGGGGTGGACGGTGCGTTCGGACTGCCGTTCGATAGTTGTGGAACGCGAGCTCGCCGAGCGTCGAATGGAGCTGGCGGATTGCCCGTAGCTCGTTGAGACGCCGCCGCCGGACGGCCCCGACCTGGCTCGCCAGACGGGCGCGAAGCGATGTCAGCCGGGCCAGCTCGTCGGAGCTGGAGACCCCGGCAGCGATCTCCGGTGCGAGATACCGGCGCAGGATCCGTGCCTCGCGGCCCCAGGCCCACACGACGACCGCGCCAAGGAGCGCGACGCCGAGCAGGTTGATGCCGAAGGCGAGGAGCCGGGTCGCCGCGCCGAGCGCCGCGTCCGGTCGTTCGACCAGCCGGCCGAGCATCGCCGGCAGGGTGTCGTGGACGGCGCTCAGGAACGCTGCCGTGGCAACGCCGAGGGCGATGACGATCCAGGCTCGCCGCCGATCCGTCCAGTGGCTGACGGTGCCGGCGATCGCCCCGAAGACGGCGCCGTAGAAGGCCTGGTTGAGCCCCGCCGCGAGGAGCAGGGCCAGGGTCGAGGATCCGAGCTGGCCCGTGCCGACGACCACGTACAGGAAGGTCTCGGCAGCCCCGAGGCCGGCCCCGATCGCGGCGCCGTAGACGATGCCGTCGAGGGTGTCGTCGAACTCGCCGCGGATGCCGTGGACGAGCCCCAGCAGCAGCGCGGCGAGGACGACCTGCTCGACGATCCTGGCCACCGGATCGGGGTCAACGCCGGGTGCGTATCCGAGCGGCAGCTCGAAGCCACGGCCGATCGCGGCGAGGGTCACCATCGAGATCGCCGGTACCGCGATGGCGCCGAGCACGACGCCCGCGAGCAGCAATCGCCACGGCTCCTTCTCGTAGCGGTCGATCGCGTTCAGGATCACGAGATAGACCGCCGACGGCAGCCCGGCAAGGATCAGCGCCGCCGGCAGCGTGGGTGCGTCGATCACCTCAGCCCGCCGGAAGGAGCTTCCAGACGATCGAGTCGAACACGGGCACGACCTCCTCGACGACGGCGTCCCAGCGATCGTCTCGGGCGTAGACCTTCAGGAAGTAGACGACCGCCCCGCCGTCGGTGACCCCGGCCTGGAGGTACACGGTGACCGGGAACGAATTGCCGCTCTGGGTCGTGGTCGTGTAGCACAGGATCACGGACCGGCCGGCCGGGCCGTTGGGCAAGTCCGCGTCACCCTCCTCCCGGCAAATTCGAACGTCAGGGAACGACGCCTGCCGGTTCTCGAGCTGCGCCTGGAGGATCTGCTGCGGGGTAACGGTCGTGTCCAGGATCGTGCTCTCGAGGTACAGCTGGCCGCCGCCCGTCGTGATCAGCGAGATCAACGAGGTCTCGACCTTGTCGACCTCCCAGTCCTCGGGAACGGTGATCTCGACGGTATCGGCGCTGACGAGCTTGGTGCCCGCGGGCCCCGGTGTCGGCGCCGCGGGCGTCGGGTTGGGTGTCGCGGGGCCAGTGGTGGGTACCGGCTCGAGCGAGACGATCGGGCCCGGC
>VEOW01000171.1 GCA_012026785.1 Chloroflexota bacterium
CCTCGCCGCGGCCAGCCGCCACTTCTCGACCGTCGTCGGGATCAACGGCCGGATCATGGCCGCCGGGCCGGTCGAGCTGCTCAACGACCCCGACGTCCTGCGCCGGACGTACGGCGGGCACCTGCTGATGATCGGCGAGCGCGGCGTGCTCCTCGACGACGCCCATCATCACGACCGCCCGAGCGGGCCGGAGCGTCACTTCCACGACGGGAACGTCGCCCCGTGACGCCGCTCGATGCGATCCTCGACCCGCTCGCCTACCCGTTCTTCGTGCGGGCCCTGGCGGCCGCGACGATCGTCGGGCTGGTGTGCGCCGTCGTCGGCAGCTACATGGTCCTTCGGGGTCTCGCCTTCATGGGCGACGCGCTGAGCCATGCGGCGTTCCCGGGCGTCGTCGCCGCCTACATGCTGGGTGCGCCGTTCTACCTCGGCGCGGCGATCGCCGCCGTCGGGACGGCCCTGGCCATCGCCTGGGTCTCGCGCCACGGCCGGCTCCGCAGCGACACCGCCATCGGCGTCCTGTTCGCCGGGATGTTCGCGCTCGGCATCTTCCTGTTCAGTCGCATCCCGAACTACGTCGGCGACCTGTTCGGCTTCCTGTTCGGCGAGGTCCTCGGCATCTCCGACGGCGACCTGATCGCACTGGCCGTCCTGGCGCTGGTCGTCCTCGTCCTCGTGGTCGCGCTCTGGAAGGAGCTGCTCTACTCGACGTTCGATCCCCTGGGGGCGGCCGCCGCCGGGTTGCCGGTCGCCCGGCTGGAGTACCTCTTCCTGGCGCTGATCGCGCTGACGATCGTGATCAGCCTCCAGGCGGTCGGCATCATCCTCGTCGTGGCGATGCTGATCACGCCGGCGGCCACCGGACAGCTGCTGGCCTCGAGCTTCCGACGGCTCATGGCGATCGCCATCGTCATCGGCGTGACCAGCCCGATCGTCGGGCTCTACCTCAGCTACTGGCTCGATGCCGCGGCGGGTGCCACCATCGTCCTCATGGAGACCCTCGTCTTCGGCGTCGTCCTGGCCGGCCGGACGGTCGCGACGCGCCGCCCGAATGGCTCGACGAGGCTGCCGGCGGAGCCAGCGGCGTGAGCGACACCCCGCAGCTGGGTCCCGTCGCCCAGGTCCTGGTGCCGGTGACCGATCTCGACCGGGCGGTCGACTTCTACGAGCGCGTCCTCGGCCTGCCGCTGCTGTTCCGGTTTCCCGGCAACGCGTTCTTCGACGCCGGGGTCCGGATCTACCTGGCGCAGCCGACCGGGCCCGGCTTCGACGGGCGGGCCACGATCTACCTTCGAACCGACGACGTGACCGGCGCGGTCGCGGCGATCGAGGCGCGTGGTGGCGAGGTCTTCGAACGTCCCGAGATCGCCCATCGGGACGCGGCCTACGACCTGTGGCTGGCGTTCGTGCGCGCCCCCGACGGCAACAACATCGGCCTCATGCGCGAGGCCCCGAAGGGCCTCGAGCGAGGCTGCGCCCGGGCCCTCAGCCTTCCCCGGCCAGCCGCGGCATGGACCGGCGTTTCCTCGATGGCGCGTCGGGCGGTGCGCCGGCGGCGGTGGCCTCCCCCGCCTCGATCCCCTCGGGTTGTCGTTCGAGGACCGTCGGGTCGACCGGCACCGGCGTCCGCCGGGCCTGAAGGCGCTCCAGCACCGCGGTCACGCCGGCCGCGATGGGCACGGCCACGATCGCGCCGAGGATGCCGCCCGCGGTGCCGCCGATCAGGAGGCTGACGAGGACGAGGAACGGCGACAGGCCGACGGTGTTGCGCATCACGATCGGCACGAGCACGTTGCCCTCGAGGGCGTGCAGGAGGACGTACACGCCGAGCGTCAGGACGGCCGTCTCGGGCGAGACCGTCGTCGCCACGAGGAGGGCCGGGATCGCGCCGATGATCGGCCCGACGATCGGGATGATCTCGGTCACGGCGGCCACGAGCGCGAGCAGCAGGGCGGCCGGCAGGCCGAGCACCGTGTAGGCCACCCCGGTCGCAACGCCGATCGTGGCCATCAGCACGAGTTGTCCGCGGGCCCACAGGCCCAACCGGGTCTCGACCTCGTTCCAGGCATCACGCACGCCCTCGCGGCGATGGGCCGGCAGGAAGGCGAGGGCATAGCGCTGGAGGCGCGGCCGCTCGGTGAGCCAGAAGTAGACCAGCGCCAGGAGCGTGACCAGCGCCGTGCCCACCGAACCGACGAGGATCGAGGCACCCAGGACGCTCTCCGGATCGGGCGGCGGCGCCGGGCGGAACGGGGCTCGCAGGGCGTCGATGACCGACCCGACGCCCGCCGCGACGGACTCGGGTCGCAACCGCTCGCTCCACTCGCGGAGACGATCGAGGAACGCCGGCAGGCGGTCGAGGGCCGCGGACAGCTGGACGAGCGCGGTCGGCACCACGAACACCGCGACCGCGACGACCGCGGCCAGGAAGGCGGCGTAGACGATCAGGATGGCCGGGCCGCGAGGGACGCCCGTCCGAGCCCGGATCCAGGCCACGACCGGTTCGAGGGCCGCCCCGAGCAGGACCGCCAGGAAGACGAGGATGAGCACGTCGTGGGCCGCGTAGAGGAGCGCCAGGAGGAGCAGCACCGCGGCAACGCCGAGGGTCGCGCCCGCACCCCTGGTGACCCAGCCGAGTGCCTCGCTTCTCATCGTGCCTCCCGATCGCGGGGCGCCGCGCCGCTGGGCGGGCTCTCCGCCCGCGCTCCATGCTCTCCCAGCCGGGCAGGCGGACGTGGCGTACCGGCCACGCGCCCTCGTTGCAGTTCCGTCGCGCGGTGGGGATGACCCGCGTCAGGCGGCGGTGGTGACCTCGGCGAGCCGCCGCTCGAGGAACGCGCGCTCGACCTCGTTGGCAGTCAGCTCGCGCGCGCGGCGGTAGGCCGCGGCCGCCTCGGCCCGCCGATCGAGGCGGCGAAGGAGGTCGGCCCGGGCGGCGTGGAGGTACGGGTAGGCGGCCAGCCGGTCGTCGCCGAGGAGCGGTTCGAGGAGCTCGATCCCGGCCTCGGGTCCGGCGGCCATCGCCACCGCCACGGCACGGTTCAGCTCGATGACCGGTGACGGCGCGAGCGCGAGCAACCGTCCGTACAGGGCGGCGATCTGGACCCAATCGACCGCTTCGGCCGTGGCGGCGTCGTCGTGGAGCGCGGCGATGGCCGCCTGGACCGGGTACGGGCCGGGTCGGCCGACCCGCAGCGCCCGATCCAGGGTTGCCGTGCCCTCGGCGATCTCGGCACGGTCCCAGCGGGCCCGATCCTGGTCCTCGAGCAGCACGAGCTCGCCGGCCGGGCCGGTCCGGGCATCTCGACGAGCGTCGTGCAGGAGCATCAGGGCCAGCAGGCCGAGGGCTTCGGGCTCGTCGGGCATGAGCTCCACGAGGACGCGCACGAGGCGGATCGCCTCGACGGACAGCTCGCGCCGAACGAGGGCGTCGCCGGCCGAGGCGCTGTAGCTCTCGTTGAACACGAGGTACAGGACGCGAAGGACCGCGTCGAGGCGCTCCGGCAGGACGGCTGGCGGCGGGACACGGTACGGGATGCCGGCGTCGCGGATCTTGCGCTTGGCCCGGACGAGCCGCTGGGCCATCGTGGCCTCGGGCACGAGGAACGCCCGGGCGATCTCCGGCGTCGACAGGCCGCCGAGGGTCCGCAGGGTCAGCGCGATTCGCGCCTCCGGGGCGAGGGCCGGATGGCAGCACGTGAAGATCAGTCGAAGGCGGTCGTCGACGAGGTCCATCGGATCGAGCTCGAACGGGTCGCTCGCCGCCTCCAGCAGGATCGCCTCGCGTCCCAGGGCGTCGACCTTCTCGGCCAGCCGGCGGCCTCTGCGCAGCCGGTCGATCGCGTGATGGCGAGCGGTCGTCGTGATCCAGGCGCCCGGATTGCCCGGCAGCCCCCGCGACGGCCAGGTCGCGAGCGCGGTCGCGAAGGCCTCCTGGACGGCCTCCTCGGCCAGGTCGAAGTCACCGAAGACGCGAATGAGCGTCGCGACCGCCCGTCCGGATTCCTCGCGGAACAGGCGGTCGACGACCTCCTGGGCGGACGGTCGAGCGTCCGTGGGACGAACGGTCAGCTGAACTGACCGGCGACGTCGGGCGCGGAGAAGTCGACAACCGGCCGGACCTCGATCGAGCCGAACTTCGCGCCCGGGCAGGCGGCCGCGAGCCGGAGCGCCTCGTCGAGGTCCGCTGCCTCGACGAGGTAGAAGCCGCCGAGGGCTTCCTTCGTCTCGGCAAACGGACCGTCGGTCGTGAGCGTCTGGCCGTCCCGGACGCGGACGGTCGTCGCCGTCGTCACCGGCTGGAGCGCTTCCGCAGCGACGTGATGCCCGCCCGCCCGCAGCATGTCGCTGTAGGCGTTGTAGTCGTCCATGACCTGCTGCCAGACCTCGGGATCCGGCGGCGGTGCGGCCGACGGATCGGCCGTGTTCTCGTCGTAGATCAGGATCGCGTAGCGCACGATCTCGTCCTCCTCGTGGCGCCGCTCCGGCGCCGTCTCGGGCGGCGAACCGCTCGCCGCTCTCGACGGAACGACGAACCGGCCCCGGCGAAATCGACAGGCTAGCATCGGGGGATGGCGCGTCCCGCCGAGAGCCTCTCGATCGACGGCCGAGAGGTCACGATCACCAACCCGCAGAAGGTCTTCTTCCCCGAGATCGGGGCCACCAAGCTGGACCTCGTCCAGTACTACCTCGCGGTCGCCCCGGGCGCCCTCGTTGGGGCCGGCGGACGGCCGATGGCCCTGAAGCGGTTCGTCAACGGCGCGACGGGCGAGGCGTTCTTTCAGAAGCGGGCGCCCGAGAACCGGCCCGACTGGCTCCGCGTCGTGACGCTGTCGTTCCCGTCGGGCCGGACCGCCGACGAGATCGTGGTCGACGACGCCGCCGGGCTGGCCTGGGTCGTGAACCTCGGCTGCATCGACCTGAACCCCCACCCGGTTCGAGCCGACGACCTCGACC
This sequence comes from Chloroflexota bacterium, assembly GCA_012026785.1. GTDB lineage: Bacteria > Chloroflexota > Limnocylindria > Limnocylindrales > CSP1-4 > UBA5189. The sequence continues at coordinate 4,957 of VEOW01000171.1, forward strand.
ATCCCGACGAGCTGCGGGTCGACCTCGATCCCGTGCCCGGCGTGCCGTGGAGTCAGATCCGCGAGGTCGCGATGGTCACGAAGGAGGCCCTCGAGGCCGTCGGCCTCGTCGGCTGGCCGAAGACCTCCGGCTCACGGGGCATCCACGTCAACGTTCGAATCGAGCGGCGCTGGACCTACCCGGAGGTGCGGCGCGCGGCCCTCGCCCTGGCCCGCGACGTCGAGCGCCGAGCGCCGACGCTGGCGACCTCCAAGTGGTGGAAGGAGGAGCGCCACGGCGTCTTCCTCGACTACAACCAGAACGCCAAGGACCGGACCGTCGCCTCGGCCTACTCCGTGCGGCCGCTGCCGGACGCCCGGGTATCGACACCCCTGGCGTGGCACGAGGTCCCGGACTGCGAGCCGGAGGACTTCACGATCCGCACGGTCCCCGAGCGGTTCACCCGGATCGGCGACCCTGGCGCGGGAATCGACGCGGCCGTGGGATCGCTCGACGCCCTCCTCGAGCTGTCGCGGCGCGACGAGGCGGCGGGGCGCGGTGACGCGCCATGGCCTCCGAACTACCGCAAACAGGCCGGGGAGCCGCCCCGCGTCCAGCCGTCCCGCCAGCGGCGCGCCGACGCCGAGTACGACACGCCCGAGGCGGAGGCCCAGCGCGAGAAGGCCCGCGCGGCCATGGAGCGACGGTTCAGCGCCGAGCTCGAACGGCGCCAGGCAGCCAAGGCAGCCGGGGTCGGGACGACGCCGACGCCGACCGGCCGTCGCCGTTCGAACGTCCCCGTCATCGAGATCTCGCGGGCAAAGACCAAGGCCGAGGCGCTCGAGGGCTTCGAACGCTGGAAGACTCGCCACCCCGAGGCGGCCGGTCATCTCGAGCCGGCCGATGTGCTGGTCGACGGCATGCGCGGCCGCTCGTCGCTGTGGTACCGGGTCCGGGTCAATCTCACCCACGTGCCCGAGTCGCAGCGCCCCCCACAGGAGCCCCTCGACCCCGACTACGACCCCTGGGCCGAATACGAGTGGCCGGATCGATCGGGTCAGCTCGAGCGGGCGCCGCGTCGGAGGCGACCGACCGCTGGGTCGCCAGACGAACCGGGCTGATGCGCTGGAGCTAGCCTCAGGCAGCCACCGGTACGGCTGGCTCGCGCCACCTGAAGACGAGCACGAAGAAGACGTACAGGTGGATCAGGAACATCACCACCGCGAAGCCGAAGCCGTCGCTCCCCGAGCTCATGCCGCTTGCCCAGATCAGGCCGCTGATGACCGAGACCACGATCCCCAGCCAGCGACCCCACTCCGCAGACCGCAGGACACCGATGCCGCCAAGGATGTAGGCGACGCTGTAGGCAAGAACGAGGACGGCGAAGAACGCGATGACGCCGCCGACGATGCCGCCGGCGGTCACCCCGTCGGGCACGTCGGGAATCTCGCCGATGAAATCACCGGCGATCTGGCTGACGAAGGCGGCCCCTGCGAGGAACAGGGCGCCGAACAGGATCCCGACGATGCCGAGGGCCAGCAGGGCAACCCCGCCGATGGCCGACAGGGTCGTCCGGGGCGGTCTCGCGCCGGGCATCGCAGCAGCCGGGGCGGGCGCCTGCCACTGGACGGCCGGTTGGGCAGGCGGTGGCGAGCGCGGCGCGGCGGCGGCGGGCGGTGCAGCAGCCGGCGGCGGCTCGTGGGCCGGCGGCGGCTCGTAGGCCGGGGCGCCCGCGGAGCCGGCGGCCGGCGTGGCTTCCGTCGGGGCATCGCTTCCGGCCGGTCGCTCCGGCCGACCGATCGGCCCCGAGCCCGTCGGCTCGGGCTCCGGCGACGACCCCTCGTGCGGCTCGGGCTGCCCCTCGGGCGGCGTGCGCTCGTTCATCCTTCCCCCTCTCCGGTGGTGCGCCCGCAACGGCGCTCCGCATCACGATAGCCGACCACACAACCGCCGAGGCGCTTCTCCGAAGCGTTCGGCGGCTCCTCAGAAGCCGACCGTGAACCCGAGCCCCACCAGGGCGAGCGAGGCGAGGATCTCGACGATGCCGATGTGGATCGGTCGCAGCCGGGCCGTCGGTCGACCGAGCTGGATCGCCGGCAGGACCGCGGCCCGCGCGAGGAGCGCGGCCGCGAGGATCACGTAGGGCAGCGGCAGCAGCAGCCACGCGACCACCACGGCCAGGGCGTGGTAGGCGAGCGAGACCGCGAGGAACAGCCGGTTCCCCCGCTCTCGGATCAGCGAGCGGACCATCAGCACCGAGCCAACGAGATACAGGCCCGCGGCGAGGGTGGCCGCGGCAACGGCCGGCCCGGTGGACGCCTCCGACACGAGGGCCGCGGCGGGCACCAGCGCCAGGGCCTGGGCGATCTCGACGAGGCTGACGACGACGCTCTTGGGATGCCCGGCGAGCGAGGCCACCAGCGTGACGCCGGCGGCGGCGACGACGTAGGCGGCGACGAGCGCGAGCCGAGGTTCGAGTGCCAGCAGCGGCAGCCCGGTCACGAGAACGCCGGCGCCGAAGGCCGCCACGGGTCTGAGCTGGGCGGGCCGCCTGGAGCGGGTCCATTCGAGGGCGGCGACGGAGGCCAGGTAGGCACAGGCCGTGGTCACGGCCAGGACGAGGTGCAACGGGCTGGGGCTCGAGGCCGCCGCGCCGAGCAGCAGCGGCACGGCCAGGATCGCCCAGGCGCCGAACTGCTTCGGGGCCCAGCGCACCCGCTCGCCGCGTGGCGCCGCCGGCCGCCCGGCGGTCGACAGGACGCTCAAGCGCTGGCGGGTCCGAAGATCTTCGCCAGCTCGAACGCGGCCGTCTCCTCGAGCTGGTCGTAGCGGCAGTCCTCGGGCCGCTTGTCGGGCCGCCAGCGGACGAACGTCGTGGCGTGCCGGAAGCGGTCGCCCTGGAGGTGGTCGTAGGCGACCTCGACGACCCGCTCGGCCCGCAGCGGCTCCCACGACAGGTCCTTGCCGCGGTTCCAGCGCGACACCGCGCCGGGCATCCGCGTCCCCGATGCGTCGGCCGTGCCGACGACCGCCCACTCGGCCCACTCCCGCCACGGATGGCCCTCGAGGGCGTTCTCGCGCAGCGGCGCCAGCTCCTCGAACAGCGCCGCCCGGCGGTCCCACGAGAACGACGAGGTGATCCCGACGTGATGGAGCTGGCCATCGGCATCGAACAGCCCCAGGAGCAGCGAACCGACGTGGGTCCCCGGGCCGTTCTTGTGCCATCGGAAGCCGGCCACGACACAGTCGGCCGTCCGCTGGTGCTTGACCTTGACCATCGCCCGCTTGCCCGGCAGGTACGCGCCGTCCAGGCGCTTGGCGATCACGCCATCGAGCCCGGCGCCCTCGAAGCGGTCGAACCAGTCGGCCGCGAGCCGACGGTCCGTCGTCGCCGGGGTCAGGTGGACGGGCGGCCTCGCCCCGCCCATGACTGCTTCGAGGCGGGCCCGCCGCTCCCCCTGGGGGACCTCCCGGAGATCCTCGTCGTCGAGGGCCAGCAGGTCGCAGGCGACATACGAGGCGGGGGTCTGCTCGGCCAGCATTCGAACCCGCGATTCCGCGGGGTGGATCCGCAGCAGGAGGGCTTCGAAGGCCAGCCCGTGCTCGCCGGCGATGACGACCTCGCCGTCGAGGACGCACCGCTCCGGCAGCGATGCCCGCAACGGCGCCGCCAGCTCGGGAAAGTAGCGATCGAGCGGCTTGAGGTCGCGCGACTGGATGAGCGTCTCGTCACCGTCCCGGAAGACGAGCGCCCGGAAGCCGTCCCATTTCGGCTCGAACAGCCAGCCGTCGCCCTCCGGGAGGCTGTCGGCGGCCTTGGCCAGCATCGGCTCGATCGGCGGTTGGAACGGCAGGCGCATCGGGGCCACGGTAGCCGACGGTAGCCGACCGGCGCCCGACCGTCAGCCGAACGCCGCTCGAACGGCGTCGAAGACCCGGACGAGGATCGGCGCAACCACCAGGCCGGGCAGGAAGTTGGCGACTCGAACGGTCTTCAGCTCGAGCAGCCGCAGGCCCACCCCGAGGAGGGCCACGCCGCCGACGGCGGTCACGACGAGCACGGTCGGTGGGTCGAACAGGTCCTGCAGCAGGAATGCCCCGCCGGCGATGCCGCCCTGGACGACGAGCACGGTGCCGGCGCTCAGGTAGACACCCGCCCCGAGGGCCGCCGCGAAGGCCACGCTCGCCACGCCGTCGAGGAGCGACTTGGTCGCGAGCAGCGTGACGTCGCCCCGGAGGCCGTTGTCGAGCGAGCCGAGGATCGTCAGCGGCCCGACGCAGAAGACGATGCTCGTCGTGACGAACGCCTCGGCGATCCGTGACCGCCGGTCTCCGCGTGCGAGCCGTCGCTGGAACCAGCCGCCGAGCGCCGCGAGGCGGTCGTGGAGGCGCCACCACTCGCCGAGCGCGACCCCGAGCAGCAGGCCGCCGAGGACCGCCAACGAGTCCTCGGGGCGGGCCGCCGGGTCGGTGAACACCTGGAGGCCCATCGAGGTCGCGATCACGAGTGTGAACAGGCCGAGCCCCGTGGTCAGGCTTTCCTGGAGCCGCGGCGAGATCCGGGCCGCCGCCACCAGCCCGAGCGTCGTCCCGAGAACGACGGCCATGACGTTGAGCAGGGTGCCGCTGAGGAACACGCGCGCATGGTAGGGGTCACGCCGGGCCCGCAAGGCGCGGGCCGCCATCGATGTCGCCCTCGTCACGGGCGCCGGACCAGGGTTACCGCCGAAAGGAGGCGACCATGCCTGCCAAGTCCGAGAAGCAGCGCAAGTTCATGGGCGCCGAGCTCCAGCGCAAGCGCGAGGGCAAGAAGACCAAGACCGATATGAGCGAGAAGGAGCTCGAGAAGTACGCCTCGAAGGCGGACAAGGACCGGAAGTCCTAGGGCCGCGCCCCCGGCCGGGTCACCCGCGTTCTCCGGCCACTCCCCTTTCCCTCGGGTTGCCCGCTCGGCGAGCACCGCTTCGCCGCCTGTCGCTTCCTTGCCCTCGATTGGGGCGGTGGGCGCCGCCGTGGTGGCTGGCTAGACGACCTTCTCCTCCGGCAGCTCCTCGACGAACTCGCGCCCGAGGCGCGCCGCG
>VEOW01000239.1 GCA_012026785.1 Chloroflexota bacterium
CACATCTCGCGAAATCGCGGCCAATCCCAGGCGTTCGTGATCAGCGCCCGCGCCCGCCAGTCAGCCCCTCAGAACGCGCGTTTCACACCAGCCACCTAGGTCAGCTCCTCCGCGGCCGTCTCGGCCGGCGCCGCATCCGGCTCACTCGGGCCGAGCTTGATGCCCTCGGTCGCGACACCCAGGATCTGCGACCGCTGCACCAGCGCGAACGGGTAGCGGGCCGCGAGCTTGCGATCGCTCAGCCATCGGATCCGAACATCGGTCATCGGGATGAACTTGGGGTCGGTGGCGTCGACGAAGGCCATGATCGAGCCGTCGCCGTGGATGTAGACGTCGCCGTCGATCAGGTGCGAGCGGGTGAAGACGACCAGTCGCTGACGCGTTCGTTCGATGACCACCGCACCCTCGGTCGCCCGGGGCGCTTGGTCCGTTTCGCGCTGGCCGACAACCGCGACGTCGTCGGGCAGCACGCGCAGCTCCGGCATCGCGAGTCGGGTGGCCTCACCGCTTCTCGAGAGCACGGCGGCGTCGCGGATCAGCAGGTAGCCCTGGACGATGTTGACGAAGTCCGACACCCGACGGAAGCGGCCCAGATCGACCGTCCCGGCCACCCACAGCTCCGACCCGATGAGCTCCAGGAACTGCTCGCCCGCGCCGCCCTCGTCCTCCTCGGCCCACGCCGACGCCGTCGCGCCCCACGCCTCCGAGTCGCGATCGAATGTGGGTGGCGCCTCGTCCCAGTCAGCCATCGTGTACCTCCCCGTGACCTCGGCCCCCGCCGGGCGTGGCCGCAGTCTGACGGCTTGGCCGGCCCGGTGCACGCCACAATCCCCGTACTCGCGGGCGAGCGGGGACCCGGCAATCGTCCCACCCGAAATCGTCCGCTACAGTGGCGGGGTGATCGTCGTCGGGGTCCTGGGCCCCTCCGAGCCGGCCTCGCCGGCGGTCCTGGCCGTGGCCCGGCGATGTGCCACGGCGGGCGCCCGCACGGAGGTCGTCGGCGCCGGGCCGCCCGATGCCGGCGGCGAGCGGCTGCTGATCGAGCTCGCGGCGGCCGGCGTCGGTCATGCCGCGCTGCAGCGCACCAGCGCCGAGCCGGAGCCGGCCGACCTGGACCTGGCGCTCCGCTACCTGCCCGACGTGCGGGTCATCGTCCTCGCCCGGGGCGGTGGCCCGCTCGCCTCGACGGCGGCCGCTGCGGCGGCGTGGTCCGGTGCCACGCTGGTGCTCGTCGATGCCGGTCCGGTCCCAGACGAGCTGGCGGTCGTGCCCCTCGTCCTCGCTCCACCCGCCCGTGATCCGGACGAGACGTTCGCCGGCTTCCTGGCGGCCCTCGCGGTCCGGCTCGACGCCGGGCTGGAGGTCGCCAAGGCGTGGCAGGAGACCGTCGCGGGCCTCGCCGCAGATCGTGTCGACCGACGGACCCCGCCCATCACGGCGCCAGGCTGAGCGTCGTCCCGGGACCGAGGCCGGCCAGGCCGCCCGCCTCGGTCTCGACGGCCCAGCGGAAGGGACCGGGCGCCCGGTAGCTCGGACAGGGCTCGGCCTCGCAGACGGCCATCGGCAGCGTGGCCAGCCAGCGGCCGCCCGCATCGAAGAAGGCGAGGTCGAGCGGGATGGGCACCCCGCGCATGTGGAACGTCGTGTCGGTCGGAGCCGGGTAGACGAACAGCAGGCCGTCGAGCGACCCGAGGTCGCCGACCCCCGTCAGGCCCCGCCGGCGGGCGTCCGGCGTGTCGGCGACCGCCACGTGCAGTGGCTGCTCATCGAGCCGGATCGTCGTCGTGGGTAGGGCCTGGAGGGCGACAGGGACCGCGCCGCCCGGCTCCGACGAGGGCGACGGCTCGCCTGTCGCCATCGGACCGCAGGCCGTCACCAGCAAGCAGACCACCGCGAGCCACTCGAACCGGGACGGGCGTCGCACCCGTCACTCGTCGGGCAGCAGGTGTCGCTCCTCGGGCTGGAGCGGCTCGACGAGCTCCGGCCCGTCGTTGCGAACGGAGTTGACCTTGCGGCTGACGGGATACGTCTCCAGCCAGGCGTCGTCCGCCGGCACGAGCAGGCCCTTCAGCTCCGCCAGCGCCTGACCGTCGGTTCGCGTCGGATCGAGCCAGCGATCCCAGGCCGGCTCGGGGATCACGACCGGCATCCGGCCGTGGATCGGGGCCAGCTGTTCGTTGGCCTGGGTCGTGACGATCGTGAACGAGCGGATGATCTCGCCGGTGTCCTCGTCCTTCCACCCGGCCCACAGCCCGGCGAGGGCCATCGGCAGGCCGTCGCGTCGAACGACCGCGTAGGGCTGACGGACGCTGCCGATCTTCTGCCACTCATAGAACGCGTCGGCCGGCACGAGGCAGCGCCGCCGCGAGAAGGCGTACCGGAACGCCGGGTTTCGGTCGAGGGACTCGGCCCGCGCGTTGAACATCCGGTTGCCGGTGTCGGGGGGCTCCGACCAATGGGGGATGAGGCCCCAGCGGTAGGCGGTGATCGCGCGGTGGTCGTCGCGTTGGACCACGACGGCAGCGGCGTCGGTCGGCGCCACGTTGAACCGACCGCCCGGAGCCTCGACGCGGTCCTCGGCGTCGAAGATCTCGGCCAGCTCCGAGGTCGGGCGCTGCTGGGTCATCCGTCCGCACATGGCATCTCTAGTATCGTCCGCCTGCATGGACGAGCCCCGATTCGGCGGCCGGACCGACCCCGATCGGGCCCCCGACCCCTACAGAAGCGCCGGCCTGGACGCCGCTGCCGCGGCCCAGGGCCCCCTGCCGGCCGATGTCGCCGTCCGTCTCGTCGAGCGTGGCCGGGAGCGCCTCGACCTCGGCGAGCCGATGCTCGCGGCAACCGATTTCCGGCGCGTCATCGGCCACGGGGACGCCTCGATCAACGGCGCCGCCTGGCTCGGCCTGGGCGATGCGCTCTATCGCATGGACGCCGAGGCGGAGGCGGCCCGGGCGTGGGAGGCGGCCACGCAGCTGCGCGCGCACGCCGGCACCTACGACGCGTGGCGGCGGCTGGCCGGCGTCCGCGTCCGGGCCGGCGACCTGCGCGGGGCGACCGCGGCGTACCGCGAGGCGGAGCGGCGTGCGCCACCCGAGGACCGGCCAGAGATCGCGAGCCGGCTGGGCTGGCTGGCGAAGGAGACCGGCAACGCCGGCGCGGCGTCGCGCTACTTCGCCCGCGCCCGGGGCGGCACGGTCTGGGGCCTCAGCCACCTGATCATCGTCGTCACCGCGGTGATCTCGTTCGCGGCCATGTCCGACGATCGGCTCCTGCCGCTGCTGTGGCTGGAGCGCGGCGCGATCCAGTCGGGCGAGCTGTACCGGCTCTTGAGCGTCACGCTCGTCCACGGCAGCCTGATCCACCTGGCCTTCAACATGTACGCGCTGTGGATCCTGGGCCCGATCGTCGAGATGACCTGGGGCCGCTGGCTGTTCCTCGCGTTCTACATCCTGACCGCCCTGGCCGCCTCGACCGCCAGCTTCCTGTTCAGTGGCGTGCCGAGCGTCGGCGCGTCGGGCGCGGTGTTCGGGCTGGTCGGGGTGCTGATCGCCGGGACCCGGGCCCACCACCCGATGCTCGACCGGCGGGCGCGGGCGATCATTCCCCAGCTCGGGTTCCTCGTCGTGATCAACCTCGCCTTCGGCTTCGCGGCCGGTGGGATGATCGACAACGCCGCCCACATCGGCGGCCTGCTTGCGGGCCTGTGGCTTGGCTTCCTCGTCCCGCCGGGGGCGGTCCCGACGCTCCGCTCGGCGTGGCAGCATCCCCGGGGCGCGCCGTCGGAACGCTCGCCCCTGCTCGTCGCCGCGGGCCTGTTCGCGCTCACCGGGGTCATCGCCCTGGGCCTTGCCATCGGCGGCGCGACCGTCTAGGGCGAACGATCTAGCGCATCGGGGCCGGCAGGACGAATCCGACACGGGCACCACCCGGGGCCCGATTGGCGGCATGGACCGTGCCACCCTGCGCGTGCGCGAGCTCGCGAACGATCGCGAGCCCCAGCCCCGAGCCCGAGCCCGAGCGGGCGGGATCGCCGCGCCAGAATCGTTCGAAGGCCCGTTCGGCCGAACCCGGCGGAAAGCCCGGACCGTCATCGAGCACGTCAAGCCGGACGGCCTCCCCGCCATTGGGCAGGTGGTCGGGGCCGACCTCGATCGTGATCGATCCGGTGGGTGACGCGACGAGGGCGTTCTCGACGAGGTTACCGAGCATGCGATCGAGCGCGACGCGATCGGCGTACACCTCGGGGCCGGCCGCCGCCGGCTCGAGCGACGACCCGATCGCCGGCGCCAGGGCGAGGCTGGCACCGGTAGCGGCAGCGCGGCTGGCGAATCGCGTCACGGCGGCCGCCGCGACCTCCCGGGCGCCGAGTGCTTCGAGTCGAAGGCCATCCACTCCCGACCGGATCCGCTCCACGGCGCCGAGCGCGGCGACCAGCTGCTCCAGGCGCCCGGCCTCCTCCTCGATGGCCCGAGCGGCCGTCGCGGCGTCGTCGCCGGTCGCCGTGCCGTCACGCAGCGCGGTGGCGTAGCCGGAGATGACCGTCAACGGCGTCCGGAGGTCGTGCCGCAGGTTCGCCAGCAGCTCCGTCTCGCGCCGCCGGGTCGCCTCCAGCTCGCCGGACATGGCATTGAAGCTCTCGGTCAGCGCGCGCACCTCCGACGGTCCTTGGAGCGGCAGCGCGATGGCTGCCCCGGACGGGACGGTGGCCGTGGCCGCGGCGACGCGCTCGAGCGGCCGGGTGACGCTGCGCGAGACGACCCACGCCAGCGGGGCCGCGACGACCAGCATCGCGAGACCGACCGCCGGGAGCGTCCGCCACATGTCGTTCAGGGCAAGGGCCCCGGACAGGTCGCGGGTCAGGAAGGCGAGTGCCCGGGGCGTGGCCAGTCCCGCGCCGCGGCGGACCACGCTCGCGACGTACAGGTACGGGCGATCGTCGATGACCATCCGCCCTCGGACCTCCTCGCCGATCGGCGTGTCCCCGAGGTCGATGGCCTCGCCGACGGGATCCCCGACCAGGGGTCGGAGGCGGCCGTCGGCGCCGACGATCATCACTCGATAGCCGCGCCCCTCGAGCGAGACTCGAAGCTCCTCCAGGGTCCCGCGCAGGTTCCCGGCTCGGACTGCCTGCTGGACCTGCACCGTGACGCTGTCGGCGAGGTCGCCCAGCGCGTTGTACGACGCCTGGGCATGCAGGTCGCGAAGTACGACGAACAGGGCGCCGCCGACGGCCAGGAGCACCGCGAGCGCGAGGACCACGAACGCGGCCACGAGCCGGCCGCCGAGCGAGCGCGGTCTCACGACGGCGCGATGAGCCGGTAGCCGTAGCCCCGCGACGTCTCGATGACCGGGCCGTCGGGCGCGAGGGCCTTCCGAAGCTCGGCGACGTGGACGTCGACGGTCCGCGTCTCGCCGGGAAAGTCGGTGCCCCAGACGTCCTCGAGCAGGGCGTCCCGGGTGAGCACCACGCCCGGGTCCCGGGCGAGGGCGGCCAGCAGGTCGAACTCCCGCGGGCGGAGTGCGAGCCGGCGACTCCCAACGTGGGCCTCACGGCGTCTTGGATCGACCCGCAGCGGCCCGACCTCGAGCGGCCGATCGAGGCGGGCGCCCGGGCCGGCGCGTCGAAGGATCGCCTTCACGCGCGCCACCAACGCCCGGGGATTGAAGGGCTTGGTCACGTAGTCGTCGGCGCCGAGCTCCAGGCCGACGATCGAGTCGACGTCGTCGGAGCGGGCGGTGAGCATCAGGATCGGCGTCTCGCCGCGGCGCCGGATCTCGCGACAGACCTCGAACCCGTCGACCTTGGGGAGCATGAGGTCGAGGATCACGAGATCCGGATCGTGGCGGCCGTGGAGCTCGAGGGCCTGCTCCCCGTCGGCCGCGGCGATGACGCCGAAGCCGTCCTTCTCGAGGTACAGCCGCACGAGCTCGACGATGTTCCGTTCGTCGTCGACGACGAGGATGGTCTTCACGGCGGCGAGAATACGCCCGCAGATCGGCCGCGCCGGGGCGCCAGGTAAGAGGCGTGTAAGGGCTCGTCCACCCGCCCGTCCTTCCCGCCCCGGACGGTTTGCGTCCTGAGCAACAAGCGTCGGTCGAAGGGTCGGACGGTTCCGGTTTGGCCGTGCTTCGGCCCTCTCAACCGCCGGCTGTTTCAGTGGCGGCAAAAGCCGACGGTTGGGCACCGCCGGAGCGACCGGGGACGCGCTCCCAACCGATGCTTGTTGCGTGGCCTGCAAATCGAATGGCCAGGATGGCCGCGGTGACCGGCCACTAAGATCGGCGGTGATGTTCGCGACGCTGCTCGGCGGACTGCCGCCGCCGCCAAGCCCCGACGGCCGCCAGGCAACGCCGGAGGCCGAGGTCGAGGCGGTCATTCGAGCCCAGGAGGAGGCCGGCCTCGACCCGGGCACCGACGGCCGGCGGTCGAACCCGGACACCCCTGCCGTCGAGCGCTGGCGGTTCGCGGCAGGACTGACCGACCTGGCCGTCAAGCAGTCACTGACGGGGCCGTTCACCGCTGCGGCGCGCGATGGCGGACGCGGCGAGAAGGATCGCGAGATCGTCGAGCGGCTCCGGGTCGAGGTCGAAGCGCTCGCTACGGTCGGTTGCCCGCTCATCGAGATCGAGGAGTCAGAGGCCCATCGAATCGGCGCCGACGAGGCGGCCCGGGCCCGCTTCCGAGACCTCCACGCTGCCCTGGCGGACGGCCTCGCCGGGGTGCACCTGTCCCTCTCGATCGTTGGCGGCTCGGCGGACACGGCGGGCGCCGAGACGATCCTCGCTCCCGGCTACTCGAGCTTCGCGTTCGACCTCATCGCCGGTCCCGACAACTGGCGGCTTGCCGCCCTCGTGCCCGGCGATCGTGGCGTGATCGCCGGTGCCCTCTCGGCCCGGGAGCGCGCCGACGAGGCGAAGGAGATCCTGCTGTGGGCCGCGCACTACGCCGCGTCGACCGGGTCGCGCGGCCGGCTCCGGGTCGGGCTCGGCGCGGCGGGCGGCTACGAGGCACTGCCATGGGACGTGGCGCTCCGGAAGCTCCGCCGGCTCGGCGAGGCGGCCCGCTTGGCCGAGATGCCGGCCGGTCCGGACCTGGCCCGCCGCCTCGACCCCCGAGCCGTGAGCATTCGAACGGCCGCGCTCGGGCACGAAGCTCCACCGCCACCGAATAAGCGACCCCGACCGCCCCGCGGCCCCGCCTGACCGCCGCTCAGGACCCCGCGGCCACCTCGTCGAGCGCCGCCAGGATCGCGTCGGCCGCCTCGTCGACCGACCCGAGGAGGATCTCGATGTGGGCGTCGGCCGGCCCGGTGAGCATCGCGTTGTAGGGATTGCCGCCCGTGTCGCCGACGCCCCGAATGTCGGACCGGAACTGGACTGTCGGCTTGCGGCGCGCGTAGGCGTAGCCGCACTCCCAGGCCGTGCCGGAATCGGGGTCGCTTCCGTCCATGATCGCGACGACTGCCTCGGCCCAATCGAGGCCGCGGAGGTTCTTCTCGAGGATCTGGCGGGGTGTCATGGACCGTGCCCGGGGCGTCGAGCCCTCGCCGCCGCTCGGCTGGCGGACCGGCTGGTCGGGATCGTCCGTCAGCCCTCGAGCCTGGGGTAGGTAGACCCGGTGGCCGGCGGCTTCGAGCCGAGCCGCCAGCTCGGCGTTGAACGTCCGCTCCGGGGTGGTGAACAGGGGACCGGCGAAGTAGATCTTCATGCGCGATACGCTACCGCCCTGCCCACACCTCCATCAGGGGAGAGCGCGCCCGTGACCGTCACGACCAGGCAAACGAGGTTCTGGCACGGCTTCGCCGACATGCACGTCATCGCCGATCGCGAGATCGTCATCGAGCGCGGCGAGGGGGCGCTGATCTGGGACACCACGGGGGCGGAGTACGTCGACGCGACCGCCGCACTCTGGTACTGCAATGCCGGCTATGGCCGCCGCGAGATCGCCGACGCGGTGGCGGCGCAGCTGACGCGGCTGGCTGGCTACAGCTCGTTCGGGGCCTACACGACCGACGCCACGCTGCGCGTTGCCGATCGCCTCGCCGAGCTGTCGCCACTCGACGACACGGTCGTCTTTCTCGGCTCCGGCGGCTCGGACGCGATCGATACCGCGACGAAGCTTGCCCGTCGCTACTGGGACGTGCTGGGTCGGCCGGAGAAGCGGCTCATCGTCTCGCGGGAGCATGCGTATCACGGCATGCACGTCATGGGTACGGCGCTGGTCGGGATGCCGGCCATGCGCGCCGGCTACGGCGCGCCGATGGTCTCCGACGTCGCCCAGGTTCCGGCGCTGGATACCGAGGCCGTGGGCAGGCTGTTCGAGGAGCGCGGGAGCGAGATCGCGGCGTTCGTCGGAGAACCGGTGATCGGCGCAGGCGGCGTGATCCCGCCGACGCCCGACTACTGGCCCGAGATCAACCGCCTCTGCCGTGAGCACGACGTCCTGCTGATCGCCGACGAGGTCATCACCGGCTTCGGGCGCCTGGGCACGTGGTTCGGGACGCAGCGCTACGGCATCGAGCCGGACATGATCACGTTCGCCAAGGGCGTGACCTCGGGCTACATGCCCCTCGGCGGCGTGCTCGTCGGCAGGCGGGTTCGAGCGCCGTTCTGGGATGAGCCGGTCGCGGGCGCCGTCTTCCGCCATGGCTACACCTACTCGGGTCACTCGGGCGCGGCGGCCGCCGCGCTGGCGAACCTCGAGATCATCGAACGGGAAGATCTCGTCGGGCGGGTTCGAACCCTCGAGCCGGTCCTCGACCGGGCGGTCCGCCGGCTGGCGGGGGGACCCCTCGCGGGCGAGATTCGAACGGTCGGCCTGACCGCCGCGGTCGGGCTATCAGCTGACGTCCTGGAGCGAGACCCGGCGGCGCCGGACAAGGTCGTTGCCGCCGCCCTCCGACACGGTGTCGCAAGCCGCGTCCTGCGCGGCCACGCGATCCACGTCTCGCCGCCGTTCGTCATCACCGAGGCCCAGATCGACCGCCTCGTCGACGGCATCGGCAATGCCATGGAGGACGTGGCGGCCGGATGAGCGCGGCGAGGCGGCGCGGCGCTTGCCACGTCCGATGCTCAGCACGTGGTCATATCACGGCTTTCCACCTGGTTAACGTCACGGCAAGCCGTCTTGCAGGCGGGGCCTGGGCGCTTCGTCGTGCTCGTCGACTCGGCCGCAGCGCGCCCCATGGCCTCCGGAGTCACCGCCGCGGCGAGATGGCGGAGCGATATCGCGCCCATACCCCGGATTTGACCATCACGTGAGCAGCGAGCCCCTCAACCCGGGTCCGGTTACCGTGGCGTCATCCTCACGGGCTCCCGGCGCCGCCACGATCCACCTGACCGTCAACGGCCGCGCGCACGAGTTGGCGGTCGAACCGCGGCGCCTGCTCGTCGAGGTCATCCGCGACGATCTCGACCTGACGGGCACGAAGGTCGGCTGCGACACCAGCCAGTGCGGTGCCTGCACCGTCCTCGTCGACGGCCGCGCGGTGAAGTCGTGCACGCTCCTCGCCGTCCAGGCCGACGGGAGTGAGATTCGCACGGTCGAGTCGCTGGCGCCCGACCGCGAGACCCTGCACCCGCTGCAACAGGCCTTCGTCGAGCACCACGGCCTGCAGTGCGGCTTCTGCACGCCGGGCATGCTGATGACCGCGCTGGACCTCCTCGAGCGCGATCCCGATCCCTCGGACGAGACGATCAAGCTCGCCCTCGACGGCAACCTCTGCCGCTGCACCGGCTACCAGCCGATCATCGAATCGATTCGCGCGGCAGCGGAGGCCATCCGCGACGCGGACAGGCCGGCCTGAATCGACGAGCCGGGCCCCGAAGGACCCGGCTCGTTCGACTCGACGTCGCGGGCGTGACCCGCGAACGGCCCTACTTCTGCTTGTTGCCGGTATTGGTGATGCGGAACGTGTAGTCCGCATCGAGGACGGTGAGGTCGCCGGTCGGCATGTTCGAGATGACGACCGCCAGGCGGTCCTGCGTCCCGTGCATGCAGGCCGTTGAGAAGCTGGCCTCGATGCTGTCGCCGGTGAGGCGATAGATGAAGCCCGCCGTGTCGGCGAGCTCGTCGCCCGAGACCTTCGGGGTCAGATCGCACGGGGACACGACCTGGACGACCCAGTTGTTGTCCTGGACGCCGTTGGTCAGGAACCAGTTGCCGGGCTCCGAGGTCAGATCCACGGTCGCGTCGTTGACCTCCACGTCGTCCACGAACCAGCCGGTGTCGAGGTACGCCGCATCGGTCGAGTAGCGGAAGCGAAGCGCCGTTGCGCCGGCGGGCACGGTGCCGTTGAGGTGGATGTACACCGGGTCGTCGACGAAGTACGCGCCGCCCGAGGTCCCGGTCAGGCCGTTGCCCTCGGTGTTGTTGTCGTGCGGGTTGTCATCGGTCGTGACCTCCGTGGCGCTGTCATCGAACAGCGGGACGGTCACCCAGTTGCCAGCGACCTGGGCCTCAACGAACCCATAGTCCCAGCCTTCCTCGATGAAGTACCAGGTCCAGAAGTCGAACGGCTCGCCGCCGGTGATCGTGGCATCGACGGTCAGGACGTTGTCGTTCTGGCTCTCGTAGCCGGCGTACCAGTGGACGTCACCGGTGTGCGGCTCGACGACGGTCTCGGCATCGCCATCCAGCGTCAGCCGGAAGGTCGGCCCGGGGTTGCGGAACGTCTCGTAGCTCACGCCGAACGGCAGGGCCGTCTGCTGCGGGACCTTCTTGAAGTTGACCCACTTGGCATTCGGCATCGCGCCGTTGTAGTTGCCTCGGCCACCCCAGAAGATGTCGTTCGCCAGCTCGATCGTCCAGGCCGTCGTCGTCGGGTCACCGAAGTTGAGGGTCTTGAAGTCGAAGGTGTCCGAGCCCTCGTAGTCGAGGAAGATCGCGAGAGCCCAGTCCATGAACAGGTCCTTCGCCGACCGGAGGTCGCCGCCGGTCATGGTGTTCCAGGTGTCGATGGCGTTCTGGACGCCCTCCATGCTGTCGGCCTGCTCCTCGAAGATCAGCTTGAGCAGGAGGTCGCCGGCTTCGTCGTCGTACTCGAGATCCGGCTGGAACTGCTGGGCGCCGTTGCCGCCGTTGCCGCCGGCCTGCTCCCAGAGGTACATGAAGTACGAGAACGACGCGCCGTAGTTCTCGAG
>VEOW01000108.1 GCA_012026785.1 Chloroflexota bacterium
ACGGGATCTCGCCGCGCCGCGTGAATCGCGTCGCGAGGTCCTCAGTCGCGCGGAGCTTTCGCTCGGCGACGAGGAAGGCGATCTCGGTCGGGTCGCCTCTCGCTGTCCACGTCTCGCCCTCCTCGCGGAGCGCCGCGTCGCTCGCGAGACTGCCACCGGTCAGCACGCCGAGCACCTCATCCCGCAACGCACCCGGCGCGAGCGGCCGGCCGTCGACGGTCAGATCGCCGTCCGGGCGATAGCCGACCCCGGACACGGCGACCTCGCCCGACCGCGTGACGATCCGCTGGATCGTCATCTCGTTGCGGGTCAGCGTTCCCGTCTTGTCGGAGCAGATCGCCGAGGCCGACCCGAGCGTCTCGACTGACGAGAGCTTCTTGACGATCGCACGCTGTCGCGCCATTCGCTGGACGCCGATGGCGAGGATGACGGTCAGGATGGCGGGCAGGCCCTCGGGGACGGCGGCGACCGCCAGCGACACGCCGATGAGGAGCACGTCGACGAGGGCGCCCGCGCTCTCGATCGAGGAGGTCAGCAGGATCGCGCCGACGACGACGATGGCGATGACGATGACCGTGATACCGAGTACCCGTCCGACAAGGTCGATCTCGCGCTGGAGGGGCGTCCGCTCCTCCTCGGTCCGGCCGAGCAGCGTCGCGATCCGCCCGAGTTCGGTGGCCATGCCGGGCGCCGTCACGACCGCGCGGCCGTGCCCGCGCGTTACGGCGGTTCCACTGAGCAGCATGTTCACGCGGTCGCCGAGCGGCGCCGCGGTCGCCAGCGCGCGGACCTCCTTGAGCACGGGCTCGCTCTCGCCGGTGAGCGCCGCCTCCGCGACGGTGAGCGAGGCGGCCCGCAGAAGGCGGCCGTCGGCCGTCACCGCGTTGCCCTCGGCGACGAGGACGATGTCGCCCGGGACGAGCTCGCGGGCCGGGATCCCCAGCTCCTGGCCGTCGCGGACGACGCGCGATGTCGGCGCGGCCATCGCCTGGAGCGCGGCGACGGCTCGCTCCGCCTGCCGCTCCTGGACGAACCCGAGCGCGCCGTTGGCCAGCACAATGAGGGCGATGACGATCGCCTCGATCGGGGCCCCATGAGCTCCCTCGAGGGCCCACGCGACGAGTGAGACGACGATCGAGGCGAGGAGCAGGTAAACGAGTGGGTCGGCGAACTGGCCAAGGAGCTGCCGCCACGCCGGCGTCCCCGCACGTGCGGCCAGCTCATTCGGACCCGCTGCAGCGAAGCGGGCGGCGGCGTCCGCGGAGGACAGGCCATACTCCGGATCGGTCCCGAGGGCGCGAGCGACCTCGGTGGCGTCGAGGATCGAGGGATCGCCTTCGAACCTGTTGACGACCGTCTGCGTCACCTTGGTGGCTCTATTCCGAACGTCGCGCGGCAGGCAGCCTCCTCGGCCCGTATCGCTGCATCGGCCCCGTTCATGCGCTTCGGATAGTCCGGCAGGACACAGACCCGCCGAAGCCGCCACGGAATGAGTGGCGCACGAGCCTGAACAAGCGGCGGCACAGCACCACCCTCCGAGCCGACCCCTGAAGAGAGTGAGCCATCTAGAGCCAGCCTGACAACCAGGACGTTCTCACTCGGGGGCCCGGGCCTGTCCAGAGGGGGTAACAGTTCCTCCACGTTCTCCGGACGAGGGGCGATCGTGCGAAGCGCAAGGCGCACCAATGCGCTGCAGACATCCGGTTACAGACAGAGGTAACGCACCGATGGACGAGATGCAGACGGTTCCCGAGAACGAGCAAAACACGGTGGCCGCGGTCTTCAAGAGCCACGAGGGCGCGGAGGCTGCGGTCAAGCAACTCGACGCGGCCGGCGTGGACATGCGCAAGCTGTCGATCATCGGCCGTGGCTACGAGCGCGAACAGAAGGTGCTCGGCTACTACACGACCGGCGAGCGGATGAAGGACTGGGCCAAGCGCGGCGCCCTGTGGGGCGGCGTGTGGGGCTGGCTGATCGGCCTGGCCATGTTCGTCATCCCCGGTCTCGGTGCGGTGGCCATCGCCGGCCCGATCGTGCCGGCGCTGCTTAGCGCGCTTCGTGGCGCGGTCGTCGTCGGCGGAGCGAGTGCACTCGGTGCGGGGCTGGTCGGCCTCGGGATCCCCAAGGACAGCGTGATCCAGTACGAGGAGGCCATCAAGGCCGATCAGTTCGTGCTGGTCGTCAACGGCACCGCCGACGAGGTGTCTCGGGCGCGCGAGATCCTGAGCCGGACCCAGCCGCTGTCGCTCGAAGAGCACGTCGCCGTGCCGGCCTGAGCGGCAACCGCCGGAATGCTCTGAAGCGGCGACCCGCAGCCGGGCCGCCGCTTCGCTCATTCGCACCATCTGCGGCACCCACGCCTACCCGCCACGCCGACCGAGGGGTCGCGGTTCGTCGACCTCGCCGTCCTGACACCCGCATGTCCGGCGCAGGGCCGACGGGTCGAGCAGCTCAAGACCCGATGGCGGCACGCGACGGATGATCCTTTCGCGTTCGAGGTCACGCATCGCCCGCATCGTCATCTCCCGGGTGGCGGCGACGAGCTCGGCCAGTTGATCGCGGGACAGCAGCGGACGCGGTCGCGAGAAGAGGACGGCCCGGTTCCGCCACAGCACCTCGGCCAGACGTTCCGTGACGTGCTTGGTCGCATTGCGCTCGACTCGCTCGTACAGGTGCTTCGTGCTCGCCAGCGCCTGGTCCATGAGCCACGTGCCCAGCGCGGGATCGCGCGCCGCTGCCGCGCGCAAGGCGGTCGGACGCCACCGCGCCACGAGTCCCTCCTCCATGCCGACCAGATCCGTGGATGTCGATCCGTGGGCGACGGTCAACGCCCCGAGGAACGATCCCGGAGGCGCGAGAGCGATCATCTCGCGGCGCCCATCGGGATAGGGCTGAAAGACGGCCAGGTGACCGCGCAGAACGAGGGTGGCGAGGTTCGGCGGCAGCAACCGCGCGTTGCGCTTGAATGGGCTGCACGAGTGCAACCCGAGCCAGCGAGTCGATCGTCATCGCCGATGCGCCCGGCACGTGACCCGTCAGCGCGCCGGCGACTCTTCCTCGCTCACTCTCAAGCGGGCCCGTGCTCAATTGGCGCCGGGCGACCTCACATGCCACTACCCGCGTTCCTCTCCGGCGGTCACCAGTGTTGGGCGCCACGGTCCCTCACGACAGGGGCTCGCGGCATCCCGGGGCGGGTCATTGGTCACGACCGGCGTGCCGGAGCGGAACCAGTTCCTCACCCAACCGGATTGGGCGACCGAGACTCGTTCCCAGGAGGTCCCCGAGGGGCCGAAGCGACGAAGGAGAAGTCCCGATGGCTATTGCGACCACGGCGTCCCTGCTCCGCCTCAGCAAGGAGGAGCAGCTCATGCTGGCCGATCCGGCCGAAGACATCCGTGACAAGAAGGTGCTCGACAAGGGCGGCGAGGTGATCGCCGAGGTCGAGGATCTGCTCATCGACGAGAAGGACCACAAGGTCCGCTTCATGATGGTCGGCTCGGGCGGCTTCGGCCCGAGGAAGATCGGCAAGAAGAAGTTCCTCATCCCGGTCGACGCGATCACCGAGATCGACGACGCTGGCGTGCACGTCGACCAGTTGGTCGACAAGATCGTCGGCAGCCCTGAGTACGACCCCGAGGTCGTCCCCGTGCCGGTCTACTGGGAGACCGTCTACGGGTGGTACGGCTACTACCCCTTCTGGGGTCCCGCGTACCGCTACCCGCCGTATCCCTACTTCCGGTATCGGCGCTGGTGACGCGGCAGACGTCTTGAGAGGAGGTGGGAAACGATGTTGCTGGCGCTGATCCGCATGCGGATCTGGTTCGGCCTGACTGCGGCGGTGGTCTTCCTCGTCGCGGCCGTGGTGACACTGGGTACGACCGCTGTCGACGCAGGCCTGGTGCCGCTGCTTCTGCTGTTCTTCCTTGGCATGGCGCTGCTGGCCATCGCGTTGGCCGTGCGCGACGACCGAGCCTGATCAATCGGCGATGAAACCGCGAGCGGAGCCCTTCAGCGTTAGAGGGCTCCGCTCGGCTCGTTGTAGGCGCAGGGCGGTTGTCCGTCAGCGTCCTCGACCCACGGCCATCCCTACGACAGCCGCTGAAGCTTCTCGTACTCCGGATGCGGCACCGTCGCGAGGTTGGGCGTAATCCCGAGTTCCTGGCCGGTGGCCACGATGATGACGAACGCGATGACGAACATCCGAAGCCGCTCCAGGCCGCGGCCGGCGATGTTGGCGAGGTTATCGGGACGGCGGCACGGCGACGGGCCGGCCCCCGGCCGAGCCGGAAGCGGCTGCGGGACGCTCTGATCACGACGCTCGCCGCGCGCGGCTATGAGCCGCGCGAGACCGCATCAGGCGAGATCCGCTTCGGCAATTGTCCCTTCCACGCACTCGTGGCGGACCATCGGGACCTTGTCTGTGGCACGAACCTGGCACTCGCCCAGGGGATGCTCACGGGGCTCGGCGACGACCGGGCGACGGCGCGACTCGACCCTCAGCCTGGGCTCTGTTGTGCGTCTTCGCCACCGAGCCTGTCGTGATGGCGACAATCACGCTCGGGAACTCCGGGGACTCGCGGGCGACATTGAGATTGCCCAGGAAGATGGTCGAGGCGATGCTGAACCAGGCCAGCGCACCGACGATCGGCATGAACGTGGCCGCCACGCGCGGGATGGTCCCAGATAGCCGGCACCCTGGTCGGCAGCTACGCCGGCCGCCGGGCTGGCGTAGGGACCTGACGCAAAACCCGGCGATCGCTCCGCATCCGCAAGGCGATGAGGAGCATTGCCGGGCCGAAGATGAGCGACCACATCACCAGGCCGGGGAACAGGAGCCAGTACAGCTCGGCCAACTGGGCGACGATCGTGGCGATCCCGAGCACGAGGTTCGCGCTGAGGAGTCCGCGGATCGACGCCGCGTACGGCCCACCCTCGAATGTCGGGATCAATGCGGCGAATGCGACAGGTAGCCGAGCGCCTCGAGCGCGCCGAAGACGCCGTACGGGTTGGTCCAGACGAAGGGATCGAGGCCTTCGAGCTGCCCGGCGAGCAGGCTGCCGCGCACGGTGACCAGCTGGAGGTAGTCGTTCGCCGAGATGATCGCCCCGTAGACGCCGCCGAAGATGAGCGCGATGACGGTGGCCAGGCGATGCTCCGGAGGAGCCGCCGCATGGAGCGCCCCGAGGAGGACGAGGACGGGCGGGACGAGCAGCAGCGACGCCACGATGGCTAGCATGGTCAATGGCTCGAACGCAGCGGCGTAGTCGGCGGCACCACGCCACTCGGTCGGCAGTGGGGCCATCAGCGGAGTTGCCAGCAGCGCAAGCAGAAAGGCCAACGTGAGCACCGCGGAGGCCAGCGCTGCCCGGAAGGTGAGCCGCTGTGCCTTCTCCATCGGGGCCGTCAGTGCACGACCGCGGGGCCCCCGGGTGTGGATCGCTGCGCGAAGGTCGGGCGACACTCGCACTTCCATGTCGCCCGATGGCGCCACGTGAGAATGTCGGTGACGACCGCCGGTGACAGCGGCCTCGCCGCCGGGATGTACGCGCCCGAGCTCCGCCCATGCTCGCACTCGAGTAGGTAGCGCGTCACGCCGTCGCCCGCCCCAGCATCCGGGCGGGGCTCAATGACGAGAGACGCCACGCGCATGCGATCGTCCGACAATGGATCCATCCGGCCAAGCCTCGCTCCGAACGTAATGTGAAGTTGTAGACTTGGCGTTTGGGTGTGTCAAGCCGTAGGGCCGTCGTAGGCTGGCAAGGACCGAAGCAGGAGTTCGGACCTCGTGCAGATCGTGCTCGGGAACCGCGGCGACTACACCGTCCGGGCCGTCCTTTACCTGGCGCGCCATCCGGGACGGCAGCGACGCCGCGAGATCTCCGAGGCGATGACGATCCCGGACAAGTACCTGCCCCAGATTCTGGGCGCGCTGGTCAAGGCAAGGATCGTCCGGTCGTCGGTCGGCCGCCAGGGCGGCTATGAGCTCGCCCGCGATCCGGCGTCGGTCACGCTCCGCGAGGTCATCGAGGTCGGTGAGGGGCCGATTCGCAGCCAGCGGTGTGTGCTTCGTGAAGGTCCGTGTTACTGGAGCGACAAGTGCGCAATGCACGACGCCTGGATCGAGGCTGAGAAGGCGCTGACCAACCGGCTGTCGTCGACGACCTTCGCGGACCTGGCGATGGCCGACTGGGAATTGGAGCAGCGATTCGCGGACCGGACACCCGCGTCGCCGAGCCCGCCGAGGGTCCACGTCGAGGCTTGACGGCGTTCCCGAGACACGCCATCGGCGCCTAACCCGCCTTGTGACAATCGGCCCTCACGGGCACCGGTCCGGGCGCTTAAGATAAGCGCCGCACTTTGTGTTTCTCCATTCGGGAGGAGGCACCAAGGTCGTGCGACGGATCAGTCGTCGTGAGTTCCTGATCGCGGCGGGCAGCGGCACGGTGGCCGTGTCGGCCTTCCTGCTCGCGAACCGCACCTCACCACTCGCGCTGCTCGAGCCCGTCCAAGTGACGGATCCGCTGGCCGCGTATCCGCCGCGCGGCTGGGAGGCCGTCTACCGCGACCAGTATCGCTACGACCGCAGCTTCACCTTCGTCTGCTCGCCGAACGACACCCACTCGTGCCGCCTGCGGGCCGTCGTCCGGAACGGGGTCGTGATGCGGACGGAGCAGGCGTACGACGTCGCGAGCTACTCGGACCTGTACGGCAACACCGCGACGCAGGCCTGGCATCCGCGCGGCTGCGCCAAGGGCTACCAGGTCCACCGCCGCGTCTACGGTCCGTTCCGCCTGAAGTACCCGCTGATCCGAAAGGGCTGGCGCGAGTGGGCCGACGACGGCTTCCCGCCGCTGACCCCGGAGTTGCGGACGAAGTACCGCTTCGACGCGCGCGGGTCGGATGAGCTCGTGCGCGCCTCCTGGGACGACGCCCACCGCTACATGGCCAAGGGCCTTTCGGCCATCGCCAGGACCTACAGCGGCGACGAGGGTCGCGCCCGGCTCGAGGCCGAGGGCTACCCACCCGAGATGCTCGACGCGATGGGCGGGGCCGGGACGCGGACGCTCAAGTTCCGCGGCGGGATGGGCCTCCTCGGGGTCATCGGCAAGTACGGCATGTACCGCTTCGCCAACATGATGGCCCTCCTCGACGCGGACGTGCGAGGCGTCGGCCACGAGGAGGCGAAGGGCGGCCGCCTCTGGTCGAACTACACCTGGCACGGCGACCAGGCGCCAGGCTTCCCGTTCGTCCATGGCCTCCAGTCGGCCGACGTCGATTTCAACGACCTGCGCTTCTCGAAGCTCACGATCCAGGTCGGCAAGAACCTTGTCGAGAACAAGATGGCCGAGTCGCACTTCTTCATCGAGACGATGGAGCGGGGCGGGACGATCGTCACCATCACCCCCGAGTACAGCCCGCCGGCAACGAAGGCTGACTACTGGATCCCGATCCGGCCGGCGACCGATGCGGCCCTGTTCCTCGGGATCACCCGGCTGCTCATCGACCGCGGCCGGTACGACGCCGACTTCGTCCGCCGCTTCCCCGCCCTGCCGCTCCTCCTCCGGACCGACACGGGGCGCCGTCTTCGGGCGGATGAGGTCTTCGCCGCCTACGCGCCGGGCCTCGCCACCGACGGCCCGTCATTCGCCCAGCAGGGTCTCAAGCCCGAGCAATACGAGCGCCTCGGTGACTTCGTCGTCTGGGACGAGCGGACCGGCGGCCCGCGGGCGCTCACCCGCGACATGGTGGGGTCACGGCTCGACAGGGCCGGCATTCGCCCCGTGCTCGACTGGACGGGCAGCGTCCGACTCGCCGACGGGACGACGGTCGAGGCGGCGACGACCTGGGCCGCCTACCGGATCCACCTTGCCGACTACGACCTCGACTCGGTCACCGAGATGACCGGCTCGCCGCGCGAGCTGATCGAGCGCCTGGCCGATGACATCGCCCGCATCAAGCCCGCCTCGGCCCACATCGGCGAGGGCGTCAACCACTGGTTCCACGCCACCCTCGCCAACCGGGCGATCTACCTGCCGTTCATGCTCACCGGCAACATCGGATCGCCCGGCGCCGGGGTCTACACCTGGGCCGGCAACTACAAGCGCGCCCTCTTCCAGGGCCATCCCGACAGCGGGCCGGGATTCAAGGGTTGGATCGCCGAGGACCCCTTCGAGCCGAACCTTGACGAGCGCGCCTCGGGCTCGGACGTCGTCGCCCACCTCTACGGCTATGGCGAGGAGCCGGCCTACTGGAACCACGGCGACCGGCCGCTCATCGTCGACACCCCGAAGTACGGCCGCAAGGTCTTCACCGGCGTGACCCACATGCCAACGCCGACCAAGGCGCTGTGGTTCACGAACGTGAACCTGCTCAACAACGCCAAGCACCACTACGAGATGATCCGCAACGTCAACCCGCGGATCGATCTCATCGCGACGACCGACATCGAGATGACCTCGTCGGAGGAGTACGCCGACATCGCCTTCCCGGCGACGTCGTGGATGGAGTCCCAGACCCACGAGGTCACCGCCTCGTGCTCCAACCCGTTCCTCCAGGTCTGGGGCCGGGCGAAGGACGGGATCGACCCGCTGTACGAGGCGAAGGACGACGCCCGCATCCTGGCCGACCAGGCCAGGGCCCTCGGTGACGAGCTCGGCGACCGGCGCTTCGCCGACTACTGGAAATTCATCCTCGATGGCAAGGAGGACGTCTACATCCAGCGCCTCCTGGACGCCTCGATCACGACGAAGGGCTACCAGCTCGCCGACATCCTAGCGGGCAAGTTCGGCGAGCCGGGTGCTGCGCTCATGCTCTTCCGGACCTATCCGCGGATCCCGTTCCACGAGCAGGTCACCGAGAGCCTCCCGTTCTTCACCGACACGGGTCGGCTGAACAGCTACTGCGACATCCCCGAGGCGCTCGAGGCCGGCGAGAACTTCGTCGTCCATCGCGAGGGCCCCGAGGCGACGCCCTACCTCCCGAACGTCATCGTCAGCTCCAACCCGCTGGTCCGGCCCGACGACTACGGGATCCCCGAGGACGAGATGGGCTGGGACGAGCGGACCGTCCGCAACGTTCGGAAGCCGTGGGCGGAGGTCAGGGACACCCGGAACCGGCTCTGGGAGGCCGGCTACAACCTCTACTGCCTGACGCCCAAGACCCGTCATCGCGTCCACTCGAGCTGGAGCACGTCCGACTGGACGTTGCTCTGGGACTCGAACTTCGCGGATCCCTATCGCGCCGATCCCCGGACGCCGTGGGTCGGTGAGCACCAGCTGCACATCCACCCGGACACGGCGCGCAAGCTCGGGATCGACGACGGCGACTACGTCTACGTCGACGCCAACCCCGCCGACCGGCCGTACGTCGGCTGGAAGCCCGACGACCCGTTTTACAGGGTCGCCCGGCTCATGCTCCGGGCGAAGTACAACCCGGCCTACCCACGCGGGATCGTTATGACCAAGCATGGTCCCTTCCAGGCCACCGAGCGCTCGGTCAAGGCCCATGAGTCACGGGCCGACGGACGAGCGCTGTCGGAGGGAACCGGCTATCAGGCGAACCTGCGCTACGGCAGCCAGCAATCGGTGACCCGCGACTGGTCGATGCCGATGCACCAGACCGACAGCCTGTTCCACAAGGCCAAGGACGCGACGGCGTTCGTCTTCGGCTACGAGAACGACAACCACGCCCTCAACACCGTGCCCAAAGAAACGCTCGTCAAGGTCACCCGGGCGGAGCCGGGTGGGCTCGGAGGCCAGGGCCGCTGGAAGCCCGGCACGACCGGGATGTCGCCCGGCAACGAATCGGACCTGATGCGTCGCTACATCGCCGGCACGCTCGGTCCGAGGTCCGGCCGATGACCCGCCGGACGCTGCCGATGCTCGGCCCGACCGGCGCAACCAAGGCCGCCGAGGCGGACGACCCGCTCGAGCTCGTTGGGGTGCCCGTGCCGGTCGACGAGGCGACGTTCGACGAGATGGCCCGCTGCCTGGTCGAGGAGTACGTCCGCGACGGCTGGAGCGATGAGCGACTCGTGCCGCTGTTCCGCTCGCCGTTCTACGCCGGTCTCCACGTGATCTGGCGCCGACGGGGCGAGCCGTGGGTGCGCGCCCTCATCGCCGACGAGCGGCGGCGCTGGCGCCGACCCAACCCCACTCCGAACGGAGGCGCGTGATGCCCGAGGTTCGGAACTGGCAGCTGGGCCGGACGATGGCCTACCCGTACCCGGAGCATCACCCGGATCACCAATTCGCCTTCGTCTTCAACATCAACCGCTGCATCGCCTGCCAGACCTGCTCGCTGGCCTGCAAGAGCACCTGGACGTTCTCCAAGGGCCAGGAGGCGATGTGGTGGAACAACGTCGAGACCAAGCCCTACGGCGGCTACCCAGCGCACTGGGACGTCCGCCTGCTCGAGATGCTCGACGAGGCCCACAGATCCGCCAGGATCACGCCGAGCTGGGCCGCCGGTGCCGGCGATCCTGAGGCGCCGTACGGCACCTACGACGGCATGACGGTCTTCGAGGCCGCGGCCCTCGAGCAGCCCCAGCAGCAACAGGCCCTGGGCTACCTGCCGGCCGACGAGGACTGGCGGGCGCCAAACGTGTTCGAGGACGTCACGCCGGAGGGTCGTCCGGCCAAGGACGCCCTGGGCCTCCAGGCCGAGGGCGCCGTGCTGCCGGAGCACACGGCCTGGTTCTTCTACCTCCAGCGGCTCTGCAACCACTGCACCTACCCGGCGTGCCTCGCCGCCTGCCCCCGCAAGGCGATCTACAAGCGGCCCGAGGACGGCGTCGTCCTCATCGACCAGGAGCGCTGTCGCGGCTACCGCAAGTGCGTCGAGGCCTGCCCATACAAGAAGTCGATGTACCGGCCGACGACGCGGGTCAGTGAGAAATGCGTCGCCTGCTATCCGCGTCTCGAGGGCCTCGACCCGGCCAGCGACGGGGTGCCCATGGAAACACGCTGCATGGCCGCCTGCCCCGGCCGGATCCGGCTCCAAGGGCTCGTGCCGATCGACGCGGACGGGAGCTGGGCCGACGATCTACAGAACCCCGTGACGTTCCTCGTCCGCCACGAGCAGGTCGCGCTCCCGCTCTACCCGCAGTTCGGGACCGAGCCAAACGGCTTCTACATCCCGCCCCGCTGGGCGCCGCGGCCGTACCTGCGCCAGATGTTCGGGCCCGGCGTCGACGCCGCGATCGACCGCTACCGGGCCCCGTCGCGGGAGCTGCTCGCCGTCCTCCAGCTGTTCCGGGCCAGCCAGCGGGTCATCTTCCGGTTCGAGATCGAGGAGGGCCCCAAGATCTTCGAGACCGAGATCGACGGCAAACCCTGGGCGATGTACGACGACACCGTCATCGGCTTCGACAAGCTGGGCCGCGAGGTCGCCCGGCTGAGCGTGGAGGAGCCGGTCCACCAGCGCCCGGCGCCCCACCCGAACTCGATCTGATGGCTGTCAGCGCCGCTCCCTCGCTGAGCCGATCCGCCGCCCACGAGCTCGACCGCGCCCTCGCCCGCGCCGACGCGTATCGCATCCTCGCGGTGGCCTTCCGTGACCCCGACGACCGGGACGCCGAGGGCGACCTCGACGTGGCCGGCCTGCGCTCAGCCGTCGCGGCACTCGGATCGCCCCTGACCCCGCCGCGGGCTCGCGCGCTCCGCCGCCCGTGCCGCGCGCGCGGCGATCCGGCGGAGCACCGGGCGATCTTCGGTCACACGGTGGCGCACGGCTGCCCGCCATACGAAACCGAGTACGGCCGGCGCCACGTCTTCGGCCAGAGCCAGGAGCTGGGCGACATTCGCGGCTTCTACGAGGCGTTCGGCGTGCGGCCGCGCTCCGGCGGCGAGCGGCCGGACCATGCCGCCTACGAGCTCGAGTTCCTGGCCCTCCTCGCGCTCAAGGAGGCGATCGCGCTCGCGGCGGGCGACGACGAGCGCCGCGGTATCTGTCGGGACGCCGCGGCGCAATTCCTGACCGAGCACGCCGGCCGCTGGCTGCCCGCGATGGCCGGACGGATCGCGAGCCGGGTCCCCGGCAGCGGCTACGCCGCCGCGGCCGCGGTGGCGGCGGCCGTGGTGGCCGCGCACGCGAGCGAGCTTCGAGCGACGCCACAGCCGCTCGACCCGGACGACCTCGTCCCGATCACGGAGGAGCCGGATGGCCTCCGGTTCGAGTGCGCTGTGACAGACGGCGCCGACGTCGTCCCGCCCGGAGGCGACTGATGCTCGCGATCGTCGCCGAGCCCCTCCTGTCGCTGCGCGTCGATCCGGCGCTCGCCGAGACCGTCGTCTTCCGGGAGCTCAGACGCGGCGGCCTCTCCACGTCGGGGGCGCTCTCCGTCGACCGCAGCCGGACCGAGCCCATCTACGCGGTCGTCGATCCCGCGGAGCGCGAGGCCGCCTTCGGCCGGCAGGCAATCGCCGACTTCGATGACCTCCACCTCGGGCAGCCCATCCTCGATGCGCTGGCCGAGCGGCCGGCGCTTGCGACACGCGTCCGGATCGTCCTCATCGGCGAGTCGCGCGGTCGGGGCGACGAGGGGATCACCTGCGAACCCGGCGCCGAGCACCTGGGAATCCGGATCGAGGCTTCGCGCTTCGACGACCCCGCCGGCCTGCTCGCCTGGGCCCGACACGCGCTCGGTCACGCCGAGGACACGCTCGATCCTGAGTTCGCGTTCCTCCCGGGCTGGCAGGAAGCCGGCTCGGGCTCGGTGGCCGCCGCGCGCCAGGCGCGGCTCCACGACTTGTGGGACGTGTCGGTGGACGGCCGGCTGGCGGCCGCGGGTCGGCTGGCCGCCGAGCCCGCCCGCCAACGCCATCGGGCGGCCATCGCACGGGCCCTGCCGGGCATCGCCGACGGCGCGATCGACGCCATCACGGCTCGCCTCTGGGTCGGGCCACGGCCGTCCTTCGCCGCGCTCCTCGCTTGGGCGACCCGGCCGCTCGAACTTGCCCGGGCTGTGGCGCCGGACGAACCCGAATGGCGGCGGCCCGACCGCTGTCCGCTTTGCGCCTTCCCGAGCGACGATGTCGCCCCACCCGAGCCGGAGGTCGCCGCTCGTGTCGTCGCGGAGTACCCGAGGTGGCGGCCCGTGCAGGGGCTCTGCGGCCGCTGCACCGACCGCTATCTCCTCGCCGGGCGCCTGGGAGGCCGCCCATGACGCGGCCGAGTCTTCCCCTCCGTCTCGTCGGCCTCGGCGCCGTCGCGCTCGCCGCGTTCCTCTCGCTGGCCGGCGTCCCGATCACCAGCGCGCAGGGCCAGACGCTCTTCGCGGCCCGCGTCGACGGGGCGCTGCCGGTCGACGCACCGTTCGATCCGGCCTGGCAGGAGGTCCGCCCGACCGAGGTCGCGCTGAGCGGGCAGCCGGTCGTCCCGCCCATGCGAATGGAACCGGCATTCCCGTCGATTCGCGTCCGCGCCCTTGTCAGCGAGGACCGCATCGCGGTGCTCCTCGAGTGGGACGACCCGACGCGTGACGAGTCGGTCCTCGCGGTCGACGCGTTCGCCGACGCGGCGGCCATGCAGATCGCGCTCGGAGATGGAACCTCGATCTGCATGGGCCAGCAGGCCGGCGGCCTGAACATCTGGCACTGGAAGGCCGACTGGGCCGCCGACCTCGCCGCCTATCGCGACCTCGAGGACGTCCATCCGGGCATGCCGCTCGACGTCCACTTCCCGGCCGACGGCACCGCGGACGCATTCGGCCCGGACGGCTTCCTGGCGGGTCAGGCGGCGGGCAATCCTCGATCGGCCGCGGTCCGACCGAGCTCGGTCGAGGACCTCAATGCGATCGGCTTCGGGACGCTGACGCCGCAGGTGCCCGAGGGCCAGAACGTCCACGGCGCGTCCGAGTTCCGCGAAGGCGTCTGGCGGGTGGTCATGTCCCGGCCGCTGTCAGACGGCGATCCCAACGACGCGATCCTCGACCCCCGCGGGAGCGCGGCGGTCGTGGCCTTCGCCGTCTGGGATGGCAGCCGGGGCGACCGGGACGGCCAGAAGTCGGTCTCGTCGTGGCTGGCCCTCGCGTTGCCCCAGCCGGCGATCGGGTTCCTCGACATGTGGCCGTTCATGCTGCTGCCCCTGCTGGCGCTGGGCCTCTCGGGGCTCGTCATCTGGGTCGGCGCCCGGCAGCCGGCGGTGGGCCTGGGCTGGCCAAACGGCCGGCCGGACGGCGGCAGAGGCGCCTAGATGGTCGCAGCCTCCGGAGCACTGAGGCGCGTTCGACCGGCCGCCATGCCAATCGCCGGCGAGGCGGTCGATCAGTTCGCCCGC
Organism: Chloroflexota bacterium; assembly: GCA_012026785.1. Lineage (GTDB taxonomy): Bacteria > Chloroflexota > Limnocylindria > Limnocylindrales > CSP1-4 > UBA5189. The sequence goes on from VEOW01000108.1 coordinate 14,278, forward strand.
TGGCTCCTCGTGGCTGTCGCGCTGGACCTCCTCGTGACGCGGTTCGTCGTCCGGCTCGCGATCTTCGTTCCGAAGGGTGAGCCCTACGCGACGATCGGCGCCATCCTCGGGCGGATCGGTGCGGCGACCGACGTCCTCGTCCCGATCTTGGGGATCCTCCTGCTGGGTGCCCTCCTGGTCCGGGCTGGAAGGACCGGCAGGCGCCTCGAGCAAGCGGTGCTCGTCGCGGTCACGGTCGTCGCGTTCGGAGGGCTGGCGCTCGTCGTGTACCCGCCGACGCCGTTCGTGGTGACGGTCCTCGGGGTTCTGACCGCAGCGCCAGCAGCGCTGGCCGGCATCCAAATCGGCCTCCGCCCTGGGCTTTCGGCGACTGCCCGGGCGGGACTCGCATTCCTCGCACTGGCGGTCGCCGCAGCGGCGGCGTCGCGTGCTCTGGGCGCCCTCGGCGCTGCCTTTGGGCTTGCCACCTGGCCGGATGGCGTCGATGGCCCGGCGCTCGGTGTGGTCGGGCAGGCGTCGTTCGTGGCCGGGGCCGGGCTCGTTGGTCTCGCAGGCCTCCATCGGGCCATCTTGACCGGTAGCCTCCGTCGACCCGCGGCCGCGGCTGGCGCGGTGGCGGCCTTGGCCGTTGTGGTGGCCGGAGCGGGCGCCTCGCTCACGTGGGGGGCCCTCTCGATCTGGAGCCTCGGCCTGACAGGGGCCATCCCCGTGCCCGCGGTCGCGCTCGGGATGGGGCTCGCGTTGGCCGGGCTGCCCTCGCTGCATCAACGTGCGCCGTCCGCTGCTGTCGGGGCCGGTATCGTGCTGCTCGCGGGCTATGGCCTGGCGGCCAGCGGGCTTGTTCTCGCCAGCTTGCTCGGGCTGATGGTCGCCGCATGCGGGCGGGCGGAGCCCACGGCGTCGGGCACCGCCACCGCCACCGCCGAGCGAACAGGTCACTAGAAGACCCAGCATGGGAGGCGCGATGGATACGGGACGCGACACGGCCGCGGATGCCCAGCTCACGGTCGACGAGTGGCTGTCCGAGCTGGCCACGGAACTCCCGCCGAGTGCGCTCGACGAGGTCGGCACGTCGGAGCGGGCTGTCCTGCTCGACCTCGCCCGGATCGCCGCTCATCGGAGCCATCGAACCGCCGCGCCGATCTCGACCTACCTGGTCGGGTTGAGCTTCGCCACGCTGCCGCGCGCGGAGCGCCTCGACCGCATGCGGGACCTCGCCAAGCGGCTCGACGTCACGCCCGGGTCGTGAGCGAGCGAGCGTAATCACGTTGGCGACGGTCGCTAGCGGGGCGACAGCCCGCTCGCGCGCTCCGCGAGCCGATCGAGGAACCAGCTCGCGGTTTTCCTGGCGAAGAAGTGCATGAACGCCGCGTCGATGACCAGACCGATGCCGCCGCCGGGCGGCTGATAGACGCCATGGAGGTGCAGCCCGGCGCGATCGGCCACGATCTGGCCGGCGAATACCGGGAAGAGCGGTGCCATCGACGACGCCTGCCACGCGATCGCGGCCGCAAGGCCATCGGCGGTTGACTTCACCGGGCCGAGGTCGATGAGCGCAGCCTTGCGGAACGTGAGGACACGCTTACCTGCCTCGACGGACAACGCGAGATCCGATTCGAAGCGGCGCGTGCCGGGCGGCAGGACATCCGTCGTCGCACTGATGAGCGGTCCGAGCCATTCCGGTTCGGCG
>VEOW01000138.1 GCA_012026785.1 Chloroflexota bacterium
CCACTTCGACGAGCTGGCGTTTCGAACCGTCCAGCACTTCGTCCTCGCGGCGATCGCGGTCGGCGTCGGGTTCGCCATCACGCTGGCCGTCTCGCTGTGGGTCGCCCGGCGCCGGCGACTCCGCGGCCTGCTGGTCGGCAGCTCGAGCGTCCTGTACACGATCCCCAGCCTGGCCCTGTTCGCGGCGCTCGTCCCGGTCACCGGCCTGTCGATCCTGACCGCGGAGATCCCGCTCGTGCTGTACACGCTGCTCATCTTCATGCGCAACATCCTCGCCGGCCTGGACGGCGTCCCAGCCGACGTCCTCGAGACGGCCGATGCGATGGGCTATTCGAGGCGCGAGCGGCTGCTGCGCGTCGAGCTGCCGCTGGCACTGCCGCTCATCGTCGGCGGGCTGCGCCTCGCGAGCGTCTCGACAATCGGCCTTGTGACGGTCTCGGGCATCCTCGGCGACCGCTTCGGCGGGCTCGGTTTCTTCATCTTCGAGGGCTATCGGCGAAGCTTCCCGACCGAGATCTGGTTCGGCGGGGTGCCGGCAATCCTGCTGGCGATCGCGGTCGATCTCGTGCTCGTCCGGCTGCAGCGACGTCTCACGCCGTGGGCCGAGGCGGCGACGGCCGGGGGCTCGGCCGGGGCGACGCGACCGGTGGCCGCGGCGTGAGCCTCGTCGAGGCGACCTTGGCGTGGCTGGGCGACCCGGCGCACTGGGCAGGCCCGGCCGGCATCCCGACGCGGCTGCTCGAGCACGTCGCGCTCTCGGGCGCCGCACTGCTCGTCGCGATGGCCATCGCGATCCCGGCCGGGGTCGTCATCGGCCACACCGGGCGCGGCCTTGCACTCGGGGCGAATCTCGCCAACGTGGGCCGCGCCCTGCCCTCCCTCGCCGTCATCGGCATCGTCCTGCCGATCACCGCGGCGATCGACCCCCAGGCAGGCTTCAAGGTCTATCCCACCCTCGTCGCGATGGTCGTGCTGGCGATCCCGCCGATCCTCGTCAACACCCAGACGGGCCTTCGGAGCGTGGACCGCGAGATCGTCGAGGCCGCCCGGGCCATGGGCATGCGACCTCGCCAGGTCATCGGTCGGGTGGAGCTGCCGCTGGCCCTGCCGGCGATCGTCGCCGGGCTCCGGTCGGCGGCGGTCCAGGTCGTCGCCACGGCGACCCTCGGGGCGATCTTCGGCGGCGGTGGTCTCGGCCGCTACCTCGTCGAGGGCATCGCCCAGCGCAACGAGGGCATGATCTTCGGCGGCGTCGTCCTGGTCGCCGGGCTGGCCCTCGCGGTCGAGGGGGTCTTCGTCGGCGGCGAACGGGCCCTGCGGTCACCCGGCCTGCGTGAATCGACGACGGTGCGAACGGTTCGAGCCACGAATCCGTAACCGGCTGCAAGGCCTGCTATGGTTGCGCAGCCGTCGGACGGACCGACGCGAATGAAGGAGGCACGACCCATGCGGTTCCCCCGCAGGCTGGCCCTCGGGGCGTCCCTGCTGGTGCTGTTGAGCGCCTGCACGACGGGAGGGGGCAGCACGACCATCAAGATCGGCTCCGACGGGTTCGACGAAGCCCGCGTCGTCGCCGAGGTCTACGCCCAGGCGCTCGAAGCCAACGGCTTCACGGTCGACCGGGCGGGCATCGGGCTCGGTACGCGCCAGGTCACGGCCGCCGCGCTCGACAGCGGCGACATCCAGCTCAAGCCCGAGTACATCGGCTCGGGCCTGAAGTACTACGGCGGCACGTCGACGCGCTCCACCGAGGAGAACCGCAACGCCCTGCAGCAGGCGCTCGAACCGAAGGGCATCACGGTCCTGAACCCGAGCCCGGCCCAGGACACCAATGCCTTCGTCGTCCGGCGCGAAACGGCCGAGCAGTACGACCTGGCCAAGATGAGCGACGTCGCGCCGGTCCAGGACGAGCTCAAGTGGGCGCTCGCGACGGACTGCCCGACCAATCCGCTGTGCGCCCAGGCGCTCAAGGACGAGTACGGGCTCGAACCCGCGGACGTGACCCTGCTCGATGCTTGCAGCGGCCCGATGGCCGAGGCCCTGAAGAACGAGACAGTCGACGTCGCCGAGCTCTGCTCCACCAGCCCGGAGATCAAGATCTACGACTGGGTCGTCCTCGACGACGACAGGCAGACCCAGCCGGCCGACAACATCGCCCCGATCGTTCGAACCGACCTCCTCGACAAGATCGATCGTTCGAAGTTCGAAGGGGTCCTCAATGACGTGTCGGCCAGGATCGACACCGCCACCCTGGCGCAGCTCTACTACGACGTCGCGATCGAGCACAAGGACATCGCCGACGTCGCCCGTGACTGGCTGCGCTCGGAGGGTATCGGGGGCTGACCTTCCGCGTTCCCACGGATGCTCGTCGGGCGAGCAGCACGCCGCCCGGCGAGTCCCATCTTGTCTCGATTGCCCGCCGGCGCGACAGATGCGCGAAAAGACCACCCTGCGGCCGTCGCGCTGCTCCGCGGGCGGGCAAAGGATGGAATGCGCCTTGGTGCGGCCGGGCCGTAGCGTCGGCCAGCGCTGCAAGCACCCGCCCGCCACCGGGGATGCCGATTCGGCCGCGCGAGGCGCATCGTATCGGCGATGAGCCTCTGGATCGGCACATCCGGCTGGCAGTACCAGCACTGGCGTGGTGACTTCTACCCGCCCGGGCTGCCGACTGACCGATGGTTCGACCGCTACGCGGAGGCCTTCGCGACGGTCGAGCTGAACGTCACGTTCTACCGCCAGCCACGGCCGGCGGTGTTCGAAGGCTGGGCCCGCCGGGCGCCCGACGGCTTCCTTTTTGCGGTCAAGGCCAGCCGCTTCCTGACCCACGTTCGCCGCCTTCGCGAGCCCCGCGATTCGGTGGACCGGCTCCTCGAGGGGGCGACCCGGCTCGGCCCGCACCTCGGGCCGGTGCTGCTCCAGCTGCCGCCCGACATGGCGCCCGAGCCCGACCGGCTGGACGAGACGCTGGCCGCCTTCCCGCCGGCGATCCGCGTCGCCGTCGAGGCCCGCCAGGCCGCGTGGTTCACGCCCCGGATCCGGGCGATCCTCGAGCGCCACCGCGCGGCGCTCTGCCTGGCGGACCGCCGCGGCCTGCTGACTCCGCCTTGGGCGACCGCACCCTGGGGCTACGTCCGTTTCCACGCCGGTCGGGCCGCGACGCCGGGCTGCTACGGCCGGACCAGCCTGGATTCGTGGGCCCGCCGCATCGCCCAGCTCTGGCCGCGCCACGCGGACGTCTACGCCTATTTCAACAACGACGGCTTCGGCTGCGCGGTCCGCGACGCCGCCACCTTGGCCCGGCTCGCCGCGCGGCGAGGGCTGCGGCCGACCCGGACCACGGTCGATTGACTGGCCCTGCAACCTGGCCGCGAGCCCTCCCTGCAACGCAATTGCCCATCTCGTAACGGTCTCACGCTCGTGCGCTAACGGGGCTGCAACACCGCATTCGCCATCCTCCCGAACCACAGCAACGAGCCGATGGGCGGCTTCCGCGCGCCGCCCCCGGCGCACTCGGGAGGCCACACGCATGCGTCAGCGACTTCTGATCCTCGGCGCCGCGATGGCGCTCGCCTTCGCCGCCTGCACCGGCGACGGCGGCGGCAGCCCCGGACCTGGCGAGACCGAGCCCGGTGGGCAGACCACCGCCCCGCAGACACCGGCCGGCACGGCCTTCGATCCCAGCGCGATCAGCGGCGAGGTCACGCTCGGCCAGTGGGAGTCATCCCCGGCCGAACGCGATGCCCTGACCGAGGCCCTCGACGCGTTCGCCCAGGCGTATCCCAATGTCACCGTCAACCAGGAGACGATCGCCGGCGACTACCGGGCCCAGATGATCACCCGGTTCGGCGCCCAGGACGCGCCGGATCTGTTCTATGTCAACGCCGAGTACGCGCCCGAGTGGATCCGCGAGGGCTTCCTCGAGCCGCTCGACGACTACATCGCCGCGCAAGGCTTCGACACCAGCACCTTCTACGAGGGCTATGCAAACATCTTCAAGGGCGAGGACGGCACGACCTACGGCCTGCCGAAGGACGGCAACACGATCGCCATGGCCTACAACACCGACCTCGTTCCGAACCCACCGGCAACCCTCGACGAGCTGGTGAGCCTCGCCGACAGCCTGAAGGGCCAAGGCGATCTCAAGGCGCCCCTGTGCCTGAGCCCAGGTCTCGACCGCGGCCTGGCGTTCCTCTACGCCCAGGGCGGGTCCCTCCTGACCGACGACAACAGCGCCTCCGCCATCGACTCGGCCGAGTCGACAGCCGCAGTGCAGTGGTACCTCGACCTGTTCAAGAATGGCCAGGGCATGGCGCCCGGCGACATGGGCGACGGCTGGTGCGGCGAGGCGCTCGGCAAGGGCGATGCCGCGATCGTGTTCGAGGGCGGCTGGCTCCTCGGCTACATGGACACCGAGTTCCCCGACACGCCGTGGGCCTTCGCCGAGATGCCCACCGGCAGCAGCGGTGAGAAGGTCACGATCACCTACACCGCGGCCTACTCGATCGGCGTCGACAGCCAGAACAAGGATGCGGCCTGGGTCGTCCTCCAGTACCTCACGGGGCCCGACGGTATGGGGGTCTGGACCCAGGGCGGCATCGCCGTCCCGTCCCGGAGCGACGTGCCCGTGCCGGAAGGCTTCGACGTCATCGTTGCCGGCGCCGACTACGCGCGGCCCGGATCGGGCTTCATGCCCGGCTACAACGACGTCCAGAAGGCCTTCCAGGACGCGATGGTCGCGGAGATCACGGGCGGCAGCTACAGCGCCGATCCGGTCGTCAGCGCGACGGCCGACAAGATCAACGAGGTGCTGAACCAGTGACCCCGCGGCCGCGGTCCTGACGGGTCGGGCACGATGGCCGCCGTGCCATGACCGCCGCGACGCAGCCTCAGCGGACTGGACGGGTGAGGCGAGTCGGCGAGCGCCAGGAGGCGCTCGCCGGCTACGCGTTCATCGCCGTCCCGATGGCCCTGTTCCTCGTCCTGAACATCGGGACGACGCTCTACGCCTTCTTCATCAGCGTCTGGGACTGGAACGTCAGGACCGGGCCGCGGAGCTTCCTCGGCCTCGGCAACTTCGAGCGGCTCCTCAACGACGACATCTTCCTGATCGCCGTGAAGAACTCGCTCTACTACACGGTCATCTGGGTGCCCCTGACGATGGCCATCGGGCTGTTCCTGGCGGTCATCGTCAACCAGAAGATCCGCGGCCGGACGTTCTTCCGGGCGGCCTTCTACTTCCCGGCGATCGCGAGCTCCGCGGCGATCACGATCCTGTGGATCTTCCTCGTTCAGCCGGGCGGGCTTTTCGACGAGATCCGGGGTGCCCTGGGGCTGAACCCGCTGTTCGCAGCGATGGGCTATGGCCCGACCCACAACTGGATGGGCGACCCGGCGACGGCGATGAACTCGATCATCATCCTGAACGCCTGGACGACCTCGGGGACGTTCATGCTGTTCTACCTCGCCGCGCTGCAGTCGATCAGCAACGACGTCTACGAGGCCGCCGCGATCGATGGCGCCGGCGCCTGGCAGACGTTCTGGCGGGTCACCTTCCCGCTGCTCCGGCCGGGTCACTTCTTCGTGGCGACGGTCGGCGTCATCGGCGCCCTGCAGCTGTTCGACCAGGTTCGAATCGGCGGGGGTCCCAATGGCGATCCGAACAACGCCCTGATGTCGGTCGTGCTGTACCTGTACAACGCCGCGTTCATCCAGGTGAACCTCGACTACGCCGCGGCCGTCGGGGTCGTCCTGTTCCTCGTGATCTTCGCCGCGCCGCTCGTCCAGCGGCGGATCTTCGGCTCCGGCCCGGCATGGTGAGAACCCCATGAGCACCGACCCTCCGGCCGCCGCGCAGCGTCCGCCTCGGGCCGCCGTCGATCAGCTCGCGGGCCGCATCCCGTCCCTTGCCGAGACCGAGGACGTCGGGCCCGTCGGCGACCGCAGCCGAGCCTGGCGGAAGCGCATCGCCTACGCCCTGATGATCGGCTATGCGCTGTTGATGTTCGTACCCTTCGCGTGGACGGTGATCACCTCGTTCAAGACCCGTGCCGACGCGCTCCGGCTGGAGGTCATCCCCGACCCCTTCACCCTGCAGGGCTGGGAGTACACCTTCGCCCGGCTCGACCCGAGCATCGTGACCCTCTTCATCAACAGCGCCCTGATCGCCACGGCCGTGACCGTCACCAACCTCGTCCTGGGCTCGCTCGGCGGCTATGCGTTCGCGCGCCTTCGCTTCCCGGGCAGGGAGGTGCTGTTCGTCGTCGTCCTGGCGACGCTGATGATCCCCGACCAGCTGCGCCTCGTGCCAGTCTACGTCCTGTTCAACAACTTCGGCCTGACGCGCGACGTCGGACAGTACATCGGGGTGATCCTGGTCCTCGCGATCTCGGCGACGAGCATCTTCCTGCTGCGACAGTACTTCCTGTCGATCCCGAAGGACCTCGAGGAGGCGGCCCGGATCGACGGTGCGGGATTCTTCACGACCTTCTATCGGGTGATGCTGCCGCTGGCCACGCCGGCACTGGCAGCGGTGACGATCCTCCAGTTCCAGGGCACCTGGAACGGGTTCTTCTGGCCGGTGATCCTGCTGCGCGACCGGGACCACTACACGATCCCGATCGGGCTGCTGTTCTTCCGGGAATCGGGCGGCTTCTCGACGAACTGGCCGCCGCTGATGGCCGTCGTCGTCATCGCCACGATTCCGATCCTGATCCTGTACATCTTCTTCCAGCGCTACTTCGTCGAGGGCGTCGCGGCGTCTGGCGTCAAGGGCTGACCGGTGGCCCCGAATCCGCCGGCCCGTTCGGCGAGCCCACCGAGCGTGGGGGCCGCCCTCCGACAAGGGCTCATCGACCTCTACTACAACTCGTGGCGCCTCGTGCCCGCGAACGCGACCTGGGCCGGGTTGCTGGTGCTCGTCCTCGCCGCCACGCTGGCCTGGCTGCCACTGGTGGCGCTGGCGGCCCTGCTCGCGGTGCCGGTTGCCGGCATCCACCGCATGGCGGCGCTGATCGCCCGCGGCGAGAGCGTGGCCTTCGCCGACTTCATCGACGGCTCGCGGCGCTTCCTCACCCCGGCATTGGCCACCGGGTTGGCGAGTCTCGCGCTGGCCGGGGTGTTCACGACGAACGTCGTGGTCGGGCTCCAGATGGGCGGCCCCGTCGGCTGGTCGCTCAGCGCCCTCGCGCTGTACGGCGACATCGGCCTGGCCGTGCTCCTGGTGGCCTGGTGGCCGCTGCTGGTCGATCCGCGGCGCGAGGAGCAGCCACTCCGAGAGCGGCTCAAGCTCGCGGCCCTCGTCGTGCTGCGCTGGCCGGGACGGATGACCGCCCTGACCCTTACGATCGGGGTCATGCTCATCATCTCGACTGCGCTGCTCGCCGTCCTGCTCACCGTCGCGATCGCCTATGGGGCCCTCGTCGGAAGCCGGTTCGTCCTGCCGGTCGCCGATCGACTGGAGCGCCAGCTCGCCGACCGCCGGCCGGCCTGAGCGTGGAGCGCGCCACCGGCGGACCCGCGACCGTCACGATCAACCGCAACGCCCGCTTCGTCGTCGCCGCGCCGGACGGCACGATCGACAACGAGGGCAGTCACGGCTTCTTCGCGGCCGACACGCGCTTCGTGTCGGGCTATCGCCTCCTGATCAACGGCCGTCGGCCGACGCTGCTGGCCTCGGCCACCACCCACTTCTTCGCGTCGCGGTTCGAGTTCGACAACCCCGAGCTGTTCGACCCCGACGGCGTGATCCCGGCCAACAGCCTGTCGATCAAGCTCGACCGAACGATCTCCGAGGGCGTCCACGAGGACCTCGACATCGTCAGCTATGCCCGCCGGCCGATCGCCCTCGCCCTCGACGTCGAGATCGAGTCCGACTTCGCCGACATCTTCGACGTCGTCGAGCCGCGGCTCGTCCGCCGGGGCGAGATCCAGAGCCGCTGGTTCAGCAGCCGTCGGGAGCTTCGAACGACCTACGTCAACCGGGAGTTCCGGCGCTCGCTCGTCGTCGACGTCGAACGGGCCGGCAGCCACCCCCAGTGGGCCAACGGCCGGCTGTCGTTCGCGATCCACCTCCAGCCCCGCGAGCGTTGGCACGTCTGCCTTCGCTGGCTGCCGCTCATGGGCGCCCGCCGCCGGCCGACCACGCTCGGCTGCAGCGCGATCACCGAGGGTCGGGCCGGCTTCCATCCGCCGCGGCTGCCGAGGGTCGGGATTCACACGCCCAATCGGACCGTCGAAGACGCCTGGCGCCAGGCGGTCTTCGACATGGAGGCGCTGCGGCTCGAGGACGAGACCCCCGGGCGAGCCTCGATCGTCCCCGCCGCCGGCATCCCGTGGTTCGCGACGCTCTTCGGTCGGGACCCGCTGGTCGTCTCGATGCAGACCATCTCGGGCTACCCGGAGTTCGCCGCGGGCGCACTCCTGCGCCTGTCCGAGCTGCAGGCGACCCGCGACGACCCGACTCGCGACATGGAGCCGGGCAAGATCCCGCACGAGATCCGCCATGGTGAGCTGGCGACGCTCGGCATCCTCCCGCACCAGCCGTACTACGGCACCCACGACGCGACGAGCCTGTTCGTGATCGTGCTGTCGTACCTCTACCACTGGAGTGGCGACGTCCGGCTGCTCGAGCGCTTCCTGCCCTACGCCGAGGCCGCGATGACGTGGATCGATCGCTACGGCGACCGCGACGGCGACGACTTCCAAGAGTACGGCCGCCGCTCTCCCCGGGGCTACTACAACCAGGGCTGGAAGGACGCCGGCGACGCGATCATCGACGCGACGGGCGAGCTGGCCCCGCTGCCGATCGCGACGTGCGAGCTGCAGGGCTACGTCTACGATGCCCGCCTCCGCATGGCCGAGATGTACGAGGCGCTCGGCAACGCCGAGCGCGCCGGCGAGCTGCGGGCGGCCGCGCTGCGGCTCTACGAGCGCTTCAACGACGCCTTCTGGTGGGAGGCCGAGGGCACCTACGCGCTGGCCCTCGACGGCCGCAAGCGCCAGGTCCGGAGCGTCGCCTCGAACCCCGGCCACTGCCTCTCGAGCGGCATCGTCCCGCCCGATCGGGCTCGCCGGGTCGCCGAGCGCCTGCTCGCCGATGACATGTGGTCGGGCTGGGGCATTCGAACCCTGTCGGCGGCTCACCCCTACTACAACCCGTTCAGTTACCACACCGGCTCGGTCTGGCCGCACGACAACTCGATCATCGCCGGCGGCTTTCGACGCTACGGCCTCGACGCCGAGGCATCGCGCGTCGCCCGGGCGATCTTCGATGCCGCGGGCCGGTTCCCGCAGCACCGCCTGCCGGAGCTGTACTCCGGGCTGCCGCGCGACGAGGGCGCCTTCCCGGTGCCGTACCTGCGAGCCAGCGTGCCCCAGGCCTGGGCCGCCGCGTCGGTCTTCCGACTCGTGGCGGTCCTGTGCGGCATCCACGCCCGGGCCCTGCCGGACGGCAGCCGCGAGCTGTTCGTGAACCCGGCCCTGCCGGCCTGGCTGCCGGAGCTGACGATCACGAACCTGCGCGCCGGCAAGGGCTCGATGAACCTATGGTTCCGCGAGGGGACCGTCCAGGCGCTGGAGAACTCGACCGGCTACGACGTCGTCCACGCCCCCGCGCCGCGACCCGAGCCACCGCCGCTCCGATCCGGTCGACGCGACGGACGCGACGGGCGTGGTCAACGGGCCCGCCGCAAGGAGCCCGCCGCCGCCCCCTGATCCCCTCCTACCGAGGGCTCGCCGTCCGCTCGAGATCGAGATCCGCGAGCAGCTCCTGGCCGGCCGACCAGGCACCGCGATCCTCCGCCCGGAGGCGCTCGCGCTCGGCGTGGATCCAGCCCGCGCCGCTCCGCTGCAGCCCGAGGCGCCGCGCGATCTGCTCGCGCCGGGGGTCCTCGTGGGCCAGGAACGCCGCGTACAGGACGGCCGGGGGCGTGGCGGCCAGGCGCGACTCCGCGCCCTTCCGGAAGTCGACCGCCAGGATGAGCCGGCCGAAGAAGGCGCCGATCGCGGCGGCCAGCCAATCGGTGCCCTGGCTGTGGCCGCCCCAGCGCACGATCGGGCCGGGCGAGGTGAAATCGAGGGCGGTCAGCGTCGGGTCGAGCCGGGCAATCCGCAGCCGGCAGCCGAACGATAGGAAACGGTTCTCGACCCGCAGCCGGTCGACCACGTGGAGATGGCCCCACAGAACGTCGCGGCCCGTGATGCCGAGCTCGCCGATGACCGCCCTGTCGAGAGTCACGACCTCGACCTTGCCCTCCCGCGTCTGACCGTAGAAGGCGATGGTCTCGGGATCGAAATGCTCGAGGGTCGGCACGTCCCGGAGGGCGACGAGCAGGTGGCTCCCGGCCGGGGCTCCCGGGTCGCCGGCGTTGATCAGGACGAAGCCCAGCGGACGCAGCAGCTCCGCCGCACCGGCGGCCCAGCGAGCCGGGTCCGCGAGCGCATCGATCGCTCGCTCTTCCGTGGACACGTCGATGAACGAGTCCGATCTCTGGTTCATGGCTCCAGCGTACGGACGCGGCGCCGCGCGGGCGTCGGCCGAACGGCCCGTTTGACAGGACCGCGCGCATCATCACCATTCAGGGGACCCACCATGCGACCCGAGGCCCAAGCCATGTACGAGCGCCTGTTCGGCGGTAAGGAACGCGATCCCGCGCTGGCCGAGCGCATCCCGCCCGGCCAGTACCGGACCGAGAAGTTCCCGGTCCTGCATTACGGCTCGGTCCCGAAGACCGACCTCTCGACCTGGGACTTCAAGGTCTTCGGGCTCGTGGACAGTCCGTTCACCCTCACCTGGGAACAGTTCAAGGCCCTGCCTCGCAAGACGGTCGCGACCGACATCCACTGCGTGACCCGCTGGTCGAAGCTCGACACGACCTGGGAGGGCGTGCCGTTCGGTGAGATCCTGTCGCTGGCCCAGCTGCGACCGACGGTCTCCCACGTCGTGGCCCACAGCGAGCAGGGCTACACCGCCAACCTGCCGCTTGAGGTCCTCGACGACGACGACGTCCTGCTGGCCGACACCTTCGATGGAGCGCCGCTGGAGCCCGAGCACGGCTACCCGCTCCGGCTCCTGGTCCCCAAGCGCTACTTCTGGAAGAGCGCCAAATGGCTGCGCGGCCTCGAGTTCCTCGACCACGACCAGCTCGGTTTCTGGGAGCGCTACGGCTACAACAACAACGCCGATCCGTGGAAGGAGGAGCGCTACTCCGAGTAGAAGCGCTCCTCCACGCCCGACCGAGCCCCCGAGGCGGCGCGGTGTCACGTACGCGGCCTTGCGTCGTATCGGGCCGAGGACCGAGTGCCCGTGTCGCCTACGCAAGGCCTGCGTGCAATCCAGCGATTCGGTGCCTTGTACGCGGTGAGCGAGTAGGTGCGAAATCGCCGAGCGTGGCCGCCAGGAGCGGCGGTGACAATCGCTTGATACGACGCAGCCAGTGCGTCAGTGACGACCCGCGTGCGGCGACTGCCCGCCAGCCGCGACTGCGCACGAGCCGCGACTGCGCACGAGCCCGACCGAGCCGGGAGCCGCGACTGCCGGGCTGGCCCTCACATCAAGCCGTAGCTCGAGATGGCGAGGGAGCGTGGCGCTTCGACCTCGTCGGACACCAGCAGCAGACCCGGCGGGGCCTCCAGCCGGAGGCCGGCATCGAACGCCACGCGCACGAGCACCCGCGAGGTGCCCGGGATCTCGACGTAGCCGTCGGCGCGGCGCGTGAGCTCGGCGACCAGGGCCGCCGCCGCCCAGCGCGGCTCGAGCCCGGCGATGGGTCCGATCCGGCCGCTCGGCCAGCGGTACGAATACGCGACCGGCGCGCCCCCGTTGAGCCAGAGGGTCCCGGCCGCCTGCGTGGCCCAGAAGGCGTGGTCAATCGCCCGATCGAACCCGTAGGCGGCGGCGTCGATCGTGGCCAACGCGCGAGCCTCGGGCTCGGCCGCCTCGACCTCCGGCGCAGGCACCCGGGTCGCCTGCCCGCCGAAGCCGAGGATCGGCGTCACGGGCAGCATCCCCCATCGAGCGTAGATGGCGTTGGAGACCGGCTGGATGGCGTCGCTGATCGTGAGCCGCCGCGAGGGCGTCCCGGTCAGCACGCGCTCCAGGAGGCCCTGGCCGACACCGCGACCCTGGACCAGCGGATCGATGAACAGGGCCGCGAGGAAGGTCGTCCCGCCGCGCACGAACGCGGCCCCATAGCCCACCACGCGCCCGTCGGCCTCGGCCACGAAGCACCGCTCGGCGTCGTGGGCCAGGAGATGGCGGAGGGTCGACGCGATCCGATCTGGCGGCGGTGGCGTGGCCCAGCCGAAGCCATGACGCTGGAGCAGCTCGCCCTCGGCGGCAAGGAAGACCTGGTGCTCGGCGCTCGCGTCCGTCTCCCCGGCGCGCCGGAACGAGACGGCGAGGGCAGGATGGCCAGGGCCAGCCATCGAGCGTCGAGCCTCAGCCTGGCGTGTCGCCGGGCGTGAAGCCCGAAGGCGGATCGACGATCGTGATCGAGCCGCCGTACATGCCCATCGTGCACATGTAGTCGAACCGACCGGCCGGCATGGCCGCCAGGTCGAAGACGTTCGGTCCGAGATCGAGCCGCGCCTGGACCCCGAACTTCGGGAAGACGATGAAGGCCGCGCACGACGCGGTGGTGCGCGATTCGATCGTCCAGCGGGTCGGGTAGCCGGCGTAGATCGCGACGTTGGCGGGGCTGTAGCCGTCGGCGTTCTGGTAGGTCGTGAGGAGCTGCGTTCCATCCTCGGTGAACGTCACCTCGGGCGTGACACCCGCCACGCCGCCGATCGCTGGCAGGGCGAAGCCGGCGAGTCGAACGCCGGACGAGACGTTCACCACGGCGAACGCGAGGACGACTACGCCGACGAGCCGCAGCAGCGTCGGCCGGGCCGAGCCGGGCACGAGGATGGGCAGGCCCGCGAGGGCCAGGAGCCCGGGTGCGGTGCCCAGGGCGAACGTCGCCAGCAGCGCTCCGCCGAGCGGCGGCGAGCCGGTCGACAGGGCGAAGATCTGGACGGCCTGGGTGAAGCCGCAGGGCAGGAAGAACGAGGCGGCGCCGAAGATCGCCGCACGGCGATCGGAGTAGGTGGCGACCGTCCCGTCGGCGAACCCGAGGCGCCGGCCAAGGCCCATCGGCAGCGTCGGCGACCAGCCGGCGAGGCGCGGCGACAGGCCGGTCAGGCGCGTGCCCAGGAGGGCCATCACGACGCCGACGCCAACCATGAGCGCCGCGGTGACGAGCGGCGGCATCTCGAGGCCGGCGCCGAGCGCCCCGAGGGCCGCCCCGAACAAGCCGTACCCAACGATCCGGCCGGCGGTGAACACGAGCGCCGGGCGCAGCTGGCCGACCACGGTCAGCGCCAGCTCGTCGCGAACGCGCGCCGCCTGGAAGGCCGCCGACAACGCGAGGACGAGGCCGCCGACCATGGCCATGCACGTCGAGACGCCGGCAGCCAGGCCGAGCAGCAAGGCGATCGCGATCCCGCCCGTCGCGAGGTCGCCGACGCCGGCGGCGAGATCTCCGATCCCCGTGATCCGGGCGATCGTGGCGAGCCCGATGACCAGCGCGAGGCCCAGTCCGGCCGTCACCCAGACGGTCCCGTCGCGGGTCAGCCAGGGGTTCTCGCCGATCTCGTAGCCGGCCGCCTCGATCGCGCGGTCGAGGGCCTTGATCCGGAGCGGCCCCCGGCTCTCGATCTCGACTCGCCCGCGCGCGGCCGAGGCTTTCGAGCCGATCACGCCCGGAAGCCGCGCGACGTGGCGCTCGATCCGGGCCTCGCAGGTCCGGCAGGTCATGCCGAGGATCGGGACGATCGTGGTGATCGTCGGTTCCGGATCGGCGGTCGGTCGGTGCCCCGTCGGGACGCGCGACATCGAGGACTCCAGCGGCGGCCATCGCGGTTGATGGCTCGAATGGCGCGACTCTCGGGCCTGCCGGCGTCCCGCCCTAGGGCCGAAGGTCACCCATCGAGCCGCCACTCGGTCCCGCGCACGTCAGGCCGAGCGGGTCGCCCGGGCGGGCTGTCCCAGCAGGAGCTGGACGAATCGCGCGACATCGGCGAGGACGCGCGGGTCGACGCGAGCGAGCGTCTCGTCGGCTGCGTGGGCGAGCCGCTTCAGGACTTCGACGTCGCCGGCCGAGGTGATCGCGACGGTCGGGATGCCGCGCATGGCGAAGACCGCATGGTCGCTCTCGAACCACGGTGGACCGATCTCGAGGCCCGGACACCGGGCGACAATCTGGGCGACTCGCTCCTCGAGCGCCGATGAGCCAGCCAGGGTCGAGGCCGCGGCGCGATGTCCGGCGAGCCCGGCGCCGTCGATGTTGACGACCAGCTCGATCTCGGCCAGGTCGCGAGCCGCCAGCCAGGTCTGCTCCCCGGGTGCGGCGTAGTGGTCCTCGCCGTTGAAGAACACGAGCTCCGTCGGCCCGAGCTCCGCGAACCCCGATTCGGCGAGGGCGAGCAGGACGGCCACACCGCCGCCGTTGTCGAGCAGCCCGGGCGTGGTGGCCTTCGAGTCGACATGAGCGCAGACGATGGCCCGACGGCCGGTCAAGGTGCCGCCAGAGAGGTTGACGCCTTCGCCCTCCTCGATCGAGGCCTCGACGCGGAGGCCGACCTCGGCACCGGGAGCGATCGAATCGCCGAGCGACGCCGGGATCGTCGCGTACGGGAATGCGAGGTCGGGATCCTCGAAGGTGGGCTCGCCGGCGCGAGCGGCGTCGACGACCGCGAGGACGGCGGCGGGCGCCACCGCCTCGAGCGCGGCGATGACCTCGACCTGCTCGGGGAACGAGACGAACGGGAAGGCTTTCGGGAAGTACGGCGCCACCGCGAGCTCGTCGCGCAACAGGATCACCGCCCCGGGACCCGCCGCGAAGGCATTGAGCTCGCCCGGTGCGGCGAGCGGGACGGCCGGGCCCCGAACGGTTGCCGAGCCGCAGAACGGTGGCGGCTCGATCGGGATAGCGCGCCCGTCCAGCTCGAGCCACGCCGCGCCTGGCTGCCAGCTGTGAGCGGTGAACGGCAGGGCTTCGGTCGGTACGCCGGCGGCTCGCAGGACTCCCTCCACGTACTGGGTCGCGGCCCGGTTGGCCGCGGACCCAGGTGGGCGTCGCGGCGCGCGATCGGCCAGGGCGCCGAGGTGCGCCTCGATGCGCGAGGCAATCTCGCTGGCCGAGGCGGCAGCGTGGGTCGAGACCATCGTCAGTCCTCCCGAGGCGATTCCCCGCGAGGATGCCGGGCCTGGGCGAGCCCGGGCGAGGGCCGAACGGCCCGTCCAACGACTCGCAACCTGCCGTCAGATCGGCACCGTGAGCGGCGCGGGCATGAGGCCCAACCGCAGCGGATCGGCCATCGGTCAACCCGCCCTGATCGCCGCGGGGGCCTCGGCGGAGCCCGACGGCTTTCCGCGGTTCCGCATCCCGTCGACGAGCGAGTACACGACCGGCACGACGACGAGCGTCAGGAACGTCGAGCTGAACAGGCCGCCGATGACGACGGTGCCGAGCTCGGCGGCGATGATCGAGCCCTCGTTGAAGCCCGCCGCGAGCGGGATCAGGGCCAGGATCGTCGCGATCGCCGTCATCAGGATCGGCCGGACGCGGGTTCGACCGCCCTCGATGAGCGCGTCATGGGCGGACAGCCCGCGCGCCCGCAAGCGTTCGACGAGGTCGAGCAGCACGATGGCGTTCGTCACCACGATCCCGATCAGCATCAGCAGGCCGATCATCGCGCTGACCCCGAGCGGCCGGCCGGTGACGTACAGCGCGACGAACGCGCCGATCGTGGCCAGCGGCAGGCTGAACAGGATGATGAACGGCGTGATCAGCGAGTTGAACGTCAGGACCATCGCGACGTAGACGACGAGGACGGCGACGGCCATCGAGACAAACAGGCCGCTGAACGCCTCCTCCATCTGCTGGGTCACCCCGGCGAGGCTGACGCTGACGCCGTCGGGGATCCCGCCGGCCGCGACCAGCCGGTCGATCTCGGCCTGCACGTCGGCGCTGACGGCGCCGGTGTCGACGTCGGCGATCTCGGCCGAGATCGAGGCGGCGGGCGAGCCGTCGATCCGGGTGATCGAGCCCTGGGCGTCGACCTGCTCGACCGTCGCGATCTGTCGCAGCGGCACCTTCATGACCGTTCCGACCGGCAGGTCGCGCAGCTCGTCGAGGGTAGCGACGGCGTCCGGGTCGAGCTGGACGAAGACGTCGACGGTCGCCTCGGAGTCCTCGACCGCGATTCGCGTGACCGAGCTCCCGACGAGGGCGTTGCGGACCTCCTGGGCCACCTGGGCGGCGGTCAAGCCGACCCCGAAGGCCGCCTCGGGGTTCGGCTGGACCACGATCTCGGGCGTGCCCTTCGAGAGGTCGGACTTGAGGTTGAGGAGGCTGGCGTTGTCGGCCAGGGCCGCCATGACCGCGTCGTTCGCCTCGGCGACGGCGCCGGCATTCTCGCCCGACACGATGACGTTGAGGTTGTTGGAGGTGAACCCGGCCGTCTGCGACACGGCGACGTCGTAGCCGTCGGCCTTGACCGGAGCAAGCGCTTCGGACAGCCGGTTCGTGGCCGCCGCCAGGTCAGCCGAATCCTCGAGTCGAACGGTCAGCCGGGCGCTGTTGGCGGGCCGGCCGCTGAAGGCCGCGACGAGCGCCTGGAACCCGGCCTCGCCCTCGCCCGGGATGGAGGTCTCGACGAGCTCGACCTCGTCGACCCCGATCAGGATCGCCTCGGCCTCCTGGGCTCGCTCGCGAACGGCCGTCGAGCTGGCGCCGGCGGGCGGCGCGACCGTCACCTGGAGGATCTTTTCGGCGCCGGCATTGATGAAGGCCGTCGGCAGCAGCGGCGCGATGGCGCCGGAGCCGACGAACAGGACGAGCGCGATGGCGAGCGTGGCCAGCTTCGTCCAGCGGTTGCGCAGGGCCAGCTTGATCGTCGGGGTGTAGGCCCGCAGCCAGAACGAGTTGCGAGGCTCACTGTCCTCGTCGACGTTGAGCTTGACGCGGTCGATCAGCAGGTACGCCAGGACCGGCACGACCGTCAGGGCACAAACGAGCGAGGCGAGCAGCGCGAAGGTCACGGTCAGCGCGAACGGCAGGAAGAACTGCGACACGAAGCCGCCGACGAAGCCGATCGGCAGGAACACCCCGACCGTTGTGATCGTCGCCGAGGTGATCGCAGCGGCGACCTCCCGTGGGCCGGCCAGGACGGCGGTCAGCTTGTCCTCGCCGAGGGCCCGGTGGCGGTAGATGTTCTCGAGGACGACGATCGCGTCGTCGACCACCCGCCCGACCGCGACGGCCAGGCCGCCGAGGGTCATGACGTTGAGCGTGATCCCGGTGGCCTGCATGATCACGAGCGCCGTCAGCAGCGACAGCGGGATGCTGACGGCGGCCACGACCGTCGAGCGGATGCTGAACAGGAACAGGAAGATCGTCAGGATCGCGAACACGGCACCGAGGCCGCCCTCCTTGAGGAGGCCGTTGCGCGACTCCTTGATGAAGGCCGACAGGTCGCTGACGATCTCGACGTTGATGGCGTCGCCGTGCTGCGCGTCCATCTCCTCGAGGACCTCGGATACCGCCTCGGCGACCTGGACGGTGTTGGCGGTCGAGGTCTTCGAAACCGAGATCGAGAGCGATGGCTGGCCGTTCGTCCGGGCGTAGCCGGTCGTCGCGACATCCTCGAGCTCGACCGTGCCGAGGTCGCCGATCGTGATCGGGGTCGGCGGCACGGGCGGCTGGTCGGGAGCCGGCGTCTGGCCGGGTACCCCGGGCGCCACCTGCTGGAAGCCGACCGGCAGGTTTCGAATCTCGTCGATCGACTCGAGGCTGCCGACGGTCGAAACGGGGATCCGCGTCCCGTCCGACGACAGCGTGCCCGACGGGATCGTGAGGTTGCTGGCGGCGAGGACGCCGTTGACCTGCGACACGCTGACGCCGGCCTGGGCGAGCCTGGCCGGGTCGAGGGTGATCGTGACCCGTGCCTCCTCGCCGCCGGTCACGTCGACGCTGGCGACGCCGTCGCGCCCGAGCAGCGCCGGTCGAATGGTGTCGCGGGCGATCGCCGCGGCCGCGGCGAAGCCATCCTCCGACGTTGCCGCGACCGAGGCGATGATCACCGGCGCGGCGTTGATATCGAGGGCGGTGACGTCGGGCGAGACGCCGTCGGGCAGGTTCGCCCCCTGGAGCCCCTGCTCGATGGTCGCGCGCGTCTCCTTGACGTCGGTCCCGAACGAGAACTCGGCGATGACCAGGGCGATCGAGTTGGCCGAGACCGACTGCATCAGCTCCAGCCGCGGGACACCCGAGACGATCTGCTCGATCGGCTTGGCGACCTGCTCGGCGACGTCGGCCGCGCCGGCGCCGGGCAGCGGCGCGACGATCGTGATGACCGGCAGCTGGACGTCGGGCAGCAGCTCCTGCTTCAGGTCGCCCCAGGCCACGATCCCCGACACGAACAGGGCCGTGGCGAGGAGCAGGGTGACGCTGCGCCGGGCGACGGCGAACTCGGACAGGCGGCTCACGGGTTGATCTCCTCGGTGGGTTGCACGGGTCGGCTCGCGAGGCGGGCGATCCCGCGCTCGAGGACGCCAAGGAAGGTTTGGACATGCTCCAGATCCCCGTCATCGAGGACCTCGAGGAGCTCCCGCATCTGGCGAGCGCTGAGCTCCCGGAAGCGATCGAGCAGGGTTGCGCCGGCAGGCGTGATGGCGATGACGACCAGGCGGCGGTCCGCCGGGTCGTCGCGCCGCGTGGCGAGGCCGGCCTCGACCAGGCGATCGACCAGGCCGCTGACGGTCGGAAGCGAGACGCCGAGGCGGCCCGACAGCTCCGACATACGCAGCTCGCCGAGGACGCCCAGCAGGTACAGGACCTTGGCGCGCGGCATCGTCAGGTCGATCTCCACGAACTCCGGCGCGTGGACGTCGGCCAAGCGCAGCAGGACGGCCTCGTAGCCGGCGATCAGCTCGTCGATGAGGACAGAACGATTGGCGGTGTCGATCGGACGGATCTCCGTGCAGGCACATCGCCTAATGGTTTGGCATCACCTAACCATTCGCCGCGAACGATACGTCCTCGCGTCCAATCCTGCTCGCGACGCGGATGGAACCTGCGGTTACTCCAGGTCGATGGACGACAGCCGAACCGGCAGCAGGCCGACGGACGACAGGGCGCCCGCGTCGGGATCCCATTCGAGGGCCAGCTCGACGCGGCCGAGGTCGCCGAGCAGGCGATACGTGGCCGATCGAACCCCGTCGCCGCCGATCGTCGGCCCGAGTCGGAGCGTGCCGAATCTCGCCTCGGTGGCACGGAGCGCGCGTCCCACGGCAGCCCGGGCCACGCCGGGGCCCAGCGGCAGGTCGGCCGGGATGGCAGCCGCGGTTCCATCGGCCGGCGAGAGGGCGGCGACGATGCGCGCGGCCGCGTCAGCAAGGGGGGGCGAGGGGTCGGGCACGGAGGTGAGATTCAGCATCTGGACCCGTGGCGGGAGCTCCGGCGACAGGAGGATCTCGACCCGGGCCCGGCCTCGCTCGCCGCGCATCCACCACTCGAGGTGGAGCGGCGACTCGGAGCGAGTCGGCTCGTCCGGGTCGGGCGTGAGGCGCCCATGCGCGGCCCCGAGTCCCTCGCTCGCCTGCCGCCGCCGCTCGATCGACTCGTCGAGCTCGACGTTCATCGCGAACAGCGCCGCGGCCGCCGCGTCGTCCCAGCGCTCCAGCAGGCCCTCGACGGCGGCGCGCGCCGCGACCGTCGGCTCGGCCGGCCGGATGCGACGCGATGGCACGGCCTCCGCGGCCACCAGCTCGCTGAGAATCTCGCGCAGCAGCGGCGTGACCGGCGCGTAGCGGCCATTGGCCATGCCGATGACCGCCAGGCCCGAGGCGGGATGCCAGCGCATCTGCGACCCGAACCCCGGGTAGCCGCCGCCGTGGCTGATCGTCCGGCCGATCCGGAAGTCCTCGACGATGAACAGGCCGTATCCGTAATGGATGCTCTCGACCGTCGGCACCTCGGCCGAGGTGCGGAGCGTGGCCAGGGCGAACGGCACGATCGGCTGTTGCATCTCGCGCCGGACCGCTCGCGACAACGGGTGGCCGTCGTCCGTGTCGTCGCGCGGCGGCCACGCGTCCACGAAGCCGGCGACCCAGCGCGCGAGGTCCGGCACCGTCGTGAACACGCCACCCATCGACGCCAGGGCGCCGTACGGATCGATCGGCTCCTCTTCGAACCCGCCGTCGTCCCGCCAGACGTAGCCCTGGGCAAGATGCTCGGGCGCCACCTCCTCGGCGAGATAGCCGGTCGCGTCCATCCCGAGCGGCGCCAGGAAGCGCTCCCGCACCACCTCGCGGTACTCCTTCCCGGCGACGTTGGTGATCACTCGCCCGAGGATCCCGTAGCCGAGGTTCGAGTACTCGAACCGGGTCCCCGGGACGAAGGCGAACGTCAACCCACCCCCCAGCAGCGCCGCGAACGATTCGAGGTCGAGGCCCTGTTGCCGATCGCCCCACGGGTCGTCGGTCGGCAGGCCGGCGGTCATCGTCAGCAGGTGGCGGATCGTCATGCGCGGCGAATCGGCGGTCGGGTACCGCAGCGACGCGAGCTCGGGCACGTGGCGCTCGGCGAGATCGTCGAGCGAGAGGCGGCCCTCGTCACGCAGCGACAGGACGGTCGCCGCGGTGAAGCTCTTGGTCATCGAGGCGATCCGGAAGCGCGATTCGAGCGTCGGCGGCGCCTCCTCGCCGACCCGCAGCGTCCCGAGGCTTCGAGCATGGACGAGCCGCCCGTCGACCAGGACGCCGTAGACCAGTCCCGGCGCCTTTCGGCCATCGAACCACCGATCAACCCGGACGTCGGCCTCGTGCAGCAGCCGCTCCAGCGCGGCGGGAACGACTTCGCTGACGAGGGGCCGCGGACCGGCGGTGGCGGGTGCGGTCACCGGTAGGGCTGAATCACGAAGCCGCCGGTGACCCGGCGGCTTCGGACGGGACGCCCGATCGAGTGGCTGTCAGTGCGCGCAGCTGCGAGCCTGGCCGGCGCTCTCGGCGGTCCGGAAGCTCGAGCCGCAGCCGCAGGCCGCCACGGCGTTGGGGTTATTGACGGTAAACCCGGCGCCCATGAGGGTGTCGACGTAGTCGATCTCCGAGCCCGTGAGCAGGTCGATGCTCTGCGGGTCGACGTAGACCTTGACGCCGTTCGCCTCGAGGACGTTGTCGTCGGGCGTCGGCTGGTCCTCGAGCATCATCCCGTAGCGGAAGCCCGAGCAGCCACCCGAGTAGACATACACGCGCAGCCCGATGTTCGGGTTGGCCTCCTCCTTCGTCAGCTCGTGCAGCTTGGTCGCCGCAGCATCGCTGAGGGAGAGCACCGTCGGCTGCTGTTCGATCATCAGGGCGGTTCCCTTCTCCGTTCCGGTTTCGCGCTCGCCGCCGGTTCGGCGACCCGTCAATCGTACGCAGCGCAACCGATTCCGACAACCACCCTCGTCGAAATCGGCTTGCGTCGGCCTCGCAGCCGACGAGATCCGGTGGCTGGGCTATCGTTGGCGGGTCCCGTCACCGCCGCCGGAGCCCGATGGCCAGTCCAGAGCGCAGCCGAGCCCGCCGCTTCGCCCTTCCAGAGCTCGCCGACGAGCGCGCCGGGCACGTGATCGAGGCCTTCCTCGACGGCCGGCATGCCCGCCGCAACCGGCCCACCCCGATCGACGAGCCCGCACCCGCTCCGGCCAATCCGCTGTCGGCCCTCGCCTCCCGGCTCGATTGGAACGAGGCGCTCCGGCGCGAGGCCGCCCGGGGCCGACGCTATCGCCGCCACGCGGCCATCGTCGTGCTCGCGGTGCAGCCGACCGTCGGGACCGCCAACGGAACCGAGCCGCCCGAGCACGTCGGCGACTGGATGCGCCGCGTCGCGGGCCCCATCGCCCACGTCCTCCGCCGCGGCGTGCGCTCGACCGATCTCGTGACCCGGATCGGCGAGGCCCGCTTCCAGATCCTGCTACCCGAGTCCGGGGAGCGCGCCGCGGCCGCGCTCGCCGAGCGCCTGATCGCCGACTGCGAGGTCTGGCTGCGCGTGATGGGTGCACCGATCACGCTCGAGGCGGCGGTGACCCCGCTGACTCGCGACGGCCCGCCCGAGGAGTCCGTGGCGCGCGCCTGGGAGGCGTTGGAGCGCGTCGAGCATGGCCCCGCAGAGGACGATGGGGCCTCGGTCGCGGTGGACGAAGAAGGCTAGCTCCGGCGGGCGCTTCGGTTCAGGCGGGCGCTTCGGTTCGGCCGCCGTACGTCATATTTCGTCCACGATGCGGGTGGATGCATAAGGGCCGGCCCGCATGCAACCACAGGCATGGCCGGGGAAATAGAAGTCTTGGCCGAAGCACGAATCCAGGGGCGGGGCCGGCGCGGGGCGGGGCCGGCGCGGCGGCGGTGCGCCGGCCCGGTTGCGAGGAAGCCCCTATCCCTCGATCCGCTCGACGACGGTCGCGATCCCCTGCCCCACGCCGATGCACATCGTCGCGAGACCGTAGCGGCCACCGCGCCGCCGCAGCTCGTGGACGAGCATCGTCATGAGCCTGGCGCCCGACGCGCCGAGCGGGTGACCCAGGGCGATCGCGCCGCCGTTGACGTTGACCTTCTCGGGATCGAGGCCAAGCTCGTCGATGCAAACGAGCGACTGGGAGGCGAAGGCCTCGTTGAGCTCGACGAGGTCCAAATCCTCGACCGTCAGCCCGGCCCGGGCGAGCGCCTTGCGCGAGGCCGGCACGGGGCCGACGCCCATCACGGCCGGGTCCACGCCGGCGACCGCGGTCGAGACAACCCGGGCCAGGGGCCTGAGGCCGAGCGAGCGGGCGCGCTCCGCCTCGACCACGAGGGTCGCCGCGGCACCGTCGTTGATGCCCGACGAGTTGCCGGCCGTCACGGAGCCGCCCTCGCGGAACGCCGGCCGCAGCTTGGCGAGCGCCTCGAGCGAGGTATCGGCGCGGGGGTGCTCGTCGCGGGAGACGACGACCGGGTCGCCCTTCCGCTGCGGCACCTCGATCGGCACGATCTGATCGTCGAATAGGCCCCCTTCGATCGCGGCCACCGCTTGCTGATGGGACCGTAGGGCGAAGGCGTCCTGTCGCTCACGCGAGACGTCGCGCTCGGCGCCGTAGCGCTCGACGACGTTCTCGGCCGTCTCGCCCATCGAGTACGGGTGGTGGGCGGCCGCAAGCTTGGGGTTGACGAAGCGCCAACCGAGGGTCGTGTCGTAGGCCTCGCGATTGCCCCGATCCCACGCCGATTCGGGCTTGGCCATGACGTACGGCGCCCGGGTCATCGATTCGACCCCGCCGGCGACGAAGACGTCGCCGTCATCGACCGCGATGGCGTGCGCCGCGGCGTTGATGGCCTGGAGACCCGAACCGCACAGGCGGTTGATGGTCTGCCCGGCGACCTCGACCGGCAAGCCGGCGATCAGCGCCGACATCCGGGCGACGTTGCGGTTGTCCTCGCCGGCCTGGTTGGCGCAGCCGAGGATGACGTCCTCGATGAGCGCCGGGTCGATGCCCGCTCGATCGACGACCGCGCGGATGACGATGGCCGCCAGGTCGTCGGGTCGAACGGAGGCCAGGGCGCCGCCGTAGCGGCCGACGGGCGTGCGAACGGCTTCGACGATCCAGGCCTCGCGAAGCGCTCGATGGGGGTCTCGAACCATGTGTTCGATTGTAGGAGCGGGCGCTGACGGTCCGGGGCGTGGCGGCCCGGGGAGGCGTTAGTGGCCGCGAACCTCGCGGAGCAGAGCGAGCGCCGGGCGGAAGGTGTCGGCGTCCTCCGCGGCGAGGGTGTCGAGCATCAGGGCGACCTCGTCGAGGCCCGTACCCCGGGCCCATTCGAAGGGTCCGAACGGGTGGCTGGCGCCGAGCCGCATCGCCCGATCGATGTCGTCGGCCGTGGCGATGCCGTCGCCGAGCGCGCGGTAGGCCTCGTTGACGATCGCGAGGACGAGCCGATCGGTGATGCCGATGCCGTCATGGCCTTGTGGCGGGTGGGCGGAGGGGGGAGTGGCGAATCTCGCGCTGAGCCCGGTGCGCTGCCCGCGCTCGTAGCGGTAGAACCCCTCGCCGGTCTTCCGCCCCAGCCGACCAGCCGCGACGAGCTCCTCCTGGATCGGCGACGGTCGGAAGCGCGGCGGTCGGCCGAATGCCTCGAACAGCGATCGCGCCGCGGCGAGGTTGACGTCGATGCCGATGAGGTCCATCAGGGTGAACGGGCCCATCGGGAAGCCGGCCTCCACGACCGCCGTGTCGATCGCCTCGACCGTGGCCGCGCCCGAGTGGAGCAGCCGCAGCGCCTCGAGGGTGAACGGGCGGTTGACGCGGTTCACGATGAAGCCCGGCGAATCGGCGCACCGAATCGGGGTCTTGCCCCAGCCCTCGACGAACGCCGCGGCCCGTTCGAGAGCCCAGTCCGCGGTTCGAGCCGCGCGCACGACCTCGACCAGCGGCAGCAGCGGCGCGGGATTGAAGAAGTGCAGCCCGAGCACCCGCTCCGGGGCGATTCTCACGCCGTGCCCGATGTCCGACACCGACAGCGCGCTCGTGTTGGTCGCCAGGATCGTGCCCTGGTCCGCCGCCTCATCGAGCTCGGCGAAGAGCGCCCGCTTCGCGTCGAGGTCCTCGACCACCGCCTCGATCACGAGGGCGGCCTCGGCCGCCGCCTCGGCCGGGCTCGGGGCGTCGCGCAGGTGCGCGAGGTAGCCGGCGACGAAGCCGTCGCGCTGGGCCGGATCGGGCACGGCGCGCGACGCGCGTCTCGTCAGCCCGTCTCGAATGCGCTCGCGGGCTCGTTCGACCGCACCCGGCGTCACGTCCTGCAGCCGGACCTCCCAGCCCGCCTCGAGCGCCACCTGGGCAATGCCCGCGCCCATCGTCCCGGCCCCGATCACCGCCAGCGTTGCCGCCACGACAGCGAGGGTAGCCGAGGGCCGCCTAGCCTAGGCCCGAGGGAGCCCTGTGAGGAATCTGCAACGTTCGCCGCTCCTTGCCGCGCTGCTCATGCTGCCAGTCATTGCAGGCGTCTTGCTGCTCGCGCCGACGTCTCGCGCCGCCGCCGCGGCTCGCGAAGCGGCCCGGGACGAGCTGCGTGGCTACCTGGAGGACATCACCGGCGCGTCCCTCGCCCGCTACGGCGTGCGCGACGATCTCGGCCGGCCGATGCAACCCGGGTCGATCATCGCCCGGCCCGGCGGTGGCTACGCGGCCGTCTACTTCGTCTGGGCGGACGACGGTCGAACCCCATCGGTCGAATTGGCCACCTCGCCGGATCTCGTCGAGTGGCGATGGCGAACGCGACTGGCCTACAGCGCCTCGCAGCCGACGATCGAACCCGGTGAGGACGGCGGCTTCGTCGTTGGCTGGGAGAAGGAGCCGCCGAACCACGTCCAGTTCGCCTGGTATCCGACCTGGCGAGCGCTCGTCCGCGCGGAACCGGACAAGCTCCTCGACGCACCGATGACCCTCTCGCCCTGCGCCGAGGGCACGCCGAGCCTGTATCGCGCCAGCAGCACCCACCTCGACGTCGGCCTCCACTACTACGACGGCTGCCGGATCGACCGGCTCGCCCGGGCTCGGACCGACTGGCAGCGCTGGACGGCCAAGCCCGCGGTCGAGCGGGAGGCCGCCGTCCGCCGCTACGGCGTCAAGGCCGGCGTCGGGGACCGCGACACCATCAACTTCCGGGGCTTCAACTTCACGCTCCAGGAGGGCATGACGATCGAGGACCGCTGGGACACCTGGCGGATCTACCTCCACGACGAGGCGACCGGCACGGCCGCGCCGCTCGACCTTCGAACGCCCGCCGGCTGCGTCGGCTTCGCCAACCCCTCGGTCGAGCTGGCGACCTACGACGGGCTGCCGGCCATCATCGCCTCGATGTTCGTCACCGCCGAGGGCGGCCGCGCCTGCGAGGCCGGGACCCTCATCTACGCCCGGACGCTCGATGCGCCGATCAGACCGTCTTGAACGACTCGAAGGGCTGGCGACAGGCGCGGCAGTAGCGGAGCGATCGGCACTGCGTCGGCCCGAACAGGTTGTCGAGGACGACGTCGGCCGAGCCGCAGAACGGGCAGGTGGCCTCGTCGGGTGGCGCGAACCCGGAGGCCCGAAGACGCTCCCGCCCCTTCGGCGTGATGCGATCGGTCGTCCACGGCACGCGGAAGCCGAACTCGACCTCCACGGGACGATCGAAGGCAGCCAGCTTCTCCTCGACCGCCAACTGGATCGCGTCGAGCGCCGGGCAGCCGACGAACGTCGGCAGGAGCTCGATTCGAATGGCATCGTCATCGACCCGGACGTCCTCGACCATGCCGAGGTCGACGATCGAGACCGCCGGGATCTCGGGATCCGCCACCGCGGCAAGCGCCTCGAGAACGGCTTGGCGGTTCGGTTCGGTCGCCACCTCCCGGGCGGTCACCACGCTGCGCCGACCTCCGAGCGGCGAACGCTCGTGAACTCGCGCCAAAGCCAGCGGAACGCGTCCGAATGGCCGGCGCGACCCTCCGGACCGTGTTCGATCGTCGGCGGCAGCGCGAGCTCCAGCGGCACCAGGATTCGCGTCAGGTCAACCCGCCAGGCCGCATCTGCGGCGGCGAGGGGGCGGGACAGGATGCCGGCGCGGAGCAGCTCGGGCTCGCCGTCGAGGCGCGTGAAGACCGTCGGGGCGACCGCCGCAGCCACCGCGAGCGCGGCCTCGAGACGGCCACGCGCGATGCGGCCGCCATTCGCCAGGCGCTCGACCCAGGCGACGACGTGCATCCGGTGGTAGCGCTCTTCGCGTCGGAGCTTCGCCACGAGGTCGGCGAGCGGCCCGTAGCCCGTGCCGATGGAGGCCAGTCGCGCCTCGTCGGCGAGCTCGTAGAGGAAGCGGCGGGCGATCGTGTCGGCCCAATCGCCCCGTGGCAGGTCGAGGAGCCGCGCGTGGCGGTACGCCTCGGGCTCGCGGTCATAGGCGATGGCGTCGGCGTCGCGGCCGTCATCGAGGACCTCGGCCAGCAGCTCGTACAGCGCCTTCGCGTGTCCGAGCTCGTCCTGGGCGATCGAGGACATCGCCACGTCCTCCTCGAGGATCGGCGCGATGCCGGTCCATTCGGAGTCCATGAACCCCCCGACGAACTCGTCGTCGGCCATCGTGAGCAGCAGCTCGGCGAGCGCGTCACGCCGCGGCGCGTCCAACTTCGCGGCGGCCTCTCGCGCCGCGCTCGGCACCTTCGACAGCGTCATGCCTCGCCTCCGGTTCGCCGCCCTGTCGTGTCGTGCGCGGCGGCTCGCGCCCCCGGCTTCGACGTCCCGGCCTTGCCGCGGGCCGCGGCCAGCTTGTCGCGCATGACGTAGCCGCCCGGCTTCTTGAACGACCGATCGAGGGGCGGATCGAGCAGGTCCGGGTCATCGAGGACGTGGACGTCCGCCCGTCGAACGACCCACAGGCGGGTGCTCTCGTTTCGACGCCCGAACATCTCCCGGGCGTAGTGGACCGCCAGGACCGCATCGGGCGCCAGGACGTTGCCGCCGTGGATCATCGGCCCGCCCTCCTTCTCCTGGCGGAAGACCTCGTACGGTTCGAGCGTCCCGGCGGGACCGCCTTCGAGCGCCCGGTCGGCCGGCGGCTGGTCGGTCATCGAGCGGCTGCTCCACCGAACGCCGACCACACCCCCGCTCGGCTATGACTGTCGCACGAATATTCATTCCCGATCTGGCGGGGTCGGGGCGTGCGCCGATCATGAATATTCCGGCGACGCTCATACGGGAGAGCCATGGCGTTCACCGACGAGCTCCCGGGCTCGGGTCCGGACGACACCGTCACGCGGCAACCGCCGGCGCCGCCAGGATCGTGTCGCGAACCCAGCGGGTCTCGTCGCGGTTGAGCCGCCGGAACTCCAACCGATCCTGGGACTTCGGGCCGTGGCCGGTGACGACGCTGCGCAGCTCGTCCCAGTCGGGCTCGGTGTAGCGCCACTCCCCCGCCGTTTCGTCGAACCGCAGGTCCGGGTCGGGAATCAAAAGCCCCAGCTCCCGGATCCGCGGCACGTAGATCGTCAGGAACTCCTGGCGCAGCTCCTCGGAGGTCTTGGCCTTGATCCGCCAGTGGAGGTCGCGGTCCTTCGAACGATCGCTCCGTGGGCCGTGCATCTGCATCAGCGGGCCCCACCACCGATCGAGCGCCTCCTGGACCAGCGCACGCTGCGAAGCCGTCCCGGAGACGAGCGTCACCACGACGTCCCGGCCGTGCATGATGTGGACCGACTCCTCCCAGCAGATCTTCTGCATCGTCCGCGCATACGGCGCGTAGCTGCTGTCGCGCAGCGCCTGCTGAGCCACGATCGCCGCGGCGTCCACGAGCCAGGCGATGATCCCGATGTCGCCCCACGATCGAGTCGGGTAGTGGAAGACGTTGTGGAACTTCGTCTTGCCGGCGAGGAGGTCCTCGAGCATCGCCTCGCGCGGCTTCCCGAGGTCCTCGGCGACCCGGTACAGCAGCTGGGCGTGGCCGACCTCGTCCTGGACCTTCGCGGTGAGGGCCAGCTTCCGGCGCAGCGTCGGCGCGCGCATGATCCACTCGCGCTCGGGCAGGACGCCCATCAGCTCGCTGTTGGCGTGCATCTCGACGAAGCGCAGGACGGCGGTGCGGTACTCGTCGGGCATCCAGTCGGTCGCCTCGATCTTGCCGCCGGCGGTGACGTGGGCCTCGAAGTGGGCAAACCGCTCGTCATGCGGCAGGTCGAGGTTCCAGGGCCGCTCGCTGCGCTCGCGAACGGGGAGGACCGGGTCGAGGGCGAGAGGATCGGTCATCGGGACGCCTCCATGGGGCTCGCGGGGGCCTAGGGCCCCCCGAGCATTCGAAGGGACAGGTCGACGAGGTGGTCGGCGACGCGATCGGCCGGCAGGCGGCCGGCGGGATCGAACCAGGTCGCGACGCCGTTCAGGGCAGACAAGAGGGTCGTCGAGGCGATCGCCGGGTCGGTGAGCGCGAACGCGCCGATGGCGATGCCGTCCGCGATCCGGCGCCGGAAGCGCGCCTCGTAGGCATCGCGGCGGGCCAGGATCTCGGCACGCCGCTCGGGACCGAGGGCCCGCCACTCGTGGACGAACACGCTGGCCTCGTCGACGTCGCTCGTCAGGACCTCGACATGGGCCCGGGTCAGGGCCGCAAGGGCCTCGACAGGATCGCCCGGTCGACGGGCCTCGGCGTCAACCTCGGCCGCATCGGCCGCCGCCTCGAAGCGCGACGCCGCGCGATCGACGATCGACCACAGCACGTCCTCCTTCGAGGCCACGTGGGCGTACAGGCTCGCGCCCTTGACCGACAGGGCCGCCGCGATGTCGCGGATGCTCGTCCCGGCGTAGCCGCGCTCGCGGAACAGGTCGCTCGCGACCTCCTCGATGGCCCGGCGGCGGGACAGCGCTGCAGTGCTCGTTGGGACGCTCCTAACTAACGATCGTTAGGCGAGGGTAGCCAGTAGAGTCCGCGGCCGTCAACCTCAGCGATCCGTTCATCCGCACAGGCTGTCGGTCAGGGACCGAGGTCGTCCGGACAGGCGCTCGAGCAGAGCCAGATTCCATATGGAAGGACCGAAGTCCGTTCGACACCCTCAACGCTGTAGGTCACGTCCAGACCCCTGCCACCGGCCAGCTCGCCAGCCGACCAGGACACCTGCACGGCGAACTCGTCGAGTGGCTCCGCGGAGCCATCGGCCATCTGCGTTTCGGTCGGGCACATGGCACCGACCTGTTGGGTCGAGCCGGGATCGAAGCCACCGCCGATCTCGACCAGGGACTTGTGGATCAGACCCACGCCATCAAGACCGCGGACGAAGGGGTTGGGCCGAAGCGCGAACGCCTCGATGCGGATGTCGCCAGAGACTTCATGGATGCCCACGGCGGTGATCGTTACTGTTCCTTCGCCCGTTAGACACAGTGGCATCCCGCCGAAGCTGATCGGGTGATCGTATGGCGCATTGTCCTGCGCGACGACCACGGAGTTCCCTTCGGGCATCGGCAGACGCAGCACCGGAAGGGCTTCGCCACAACCCCCACCAGCGATGACGAGCGCCACAAGGGTGAGGCCCCGAAAGCCACCGTTCGTGATTCGTCGCCGGCTTCCATGGGATCCCACTACCTGCCCGTATTCACGCACCCGCATGAGTCAATCGTTCGTGGAGTCAGCGAACCCGCAAGTGCCGTTAGGCCCGCGAGCTCGAATAGGGTCGCCGATCGCGACGTGTGTATACTCGTGCGCATGAACGTGCGCACAAATCTCCTGCTGCCGAAGGATCTCGTCGAGGAGGTGGACCGGTTCGCGGGGCCGCGCGGCCGGAGCCGGTATGTCGCCGAGGCGCTCGAGGCGCGACTGGAGCGCGATCGCCGATGGGAGGCGTTCCACGAGGCGGCCGGTGCCTGGAAGGATCACCCGCTCTTCCCGACGTCGGAGGCCGTGCAGGAATGGGTCAGGGCCGGACGGGCAGAGCGCACCTCGTTCGAGCGGGACGACCAGTCCTGACACGCGATGCGGTACCTGCTCGACGCCACGTTCGCGATCGACTTCCTGCGCGGGCTCCCGGAAGCACAGGCCCGCCTCGAAGACATGCTGGAAGCAGGCGATGTCCCATGCATCAACGAGGTCGTCGCCTGCGAGGTGGCGACCGGGGTACCTGAGACCGATCGAGGCTTCATCGCCTTCCTGCGTCTCGTCGAGTTCGTCCAGCCGGGCCCGAATGCTGCGGTCACGGCAGGCCGGTGGCGGGGCGAGCTCCGCCGTCGAGGCATCACCCTCAGCGTTCCGGATGCCCTGATCGCGGCCGCCGCGGACACGCTCGAGGCCCCACTCCTGACCCGCAACGTCAAGGACTTCGACCAACTCCCGATCAAGGTCGAGACGTATTGACCGGCGGTACGTAGGACGACTTTCTCCCGGCGCTACCTGTAATCCCCGGCACTCCTCGCCCGTTTTGGGTCCACGGCCTCGTCGAGGCCATCGGTCTCATCCGGCCGTCGTCGCGGCGGCCACGACAGGGGGAGTGCCCAATGACACGACAGGCGCGCCGAACGGGCGCCACCACGAAGCGGGCGAGCCAGATGGACGCCGCCACGCTCGCCGACACGCAGCTCACCGACACGATGGCCGTGCCGCAGGCCGAGCTGCTCGACGATCGAACCAGGGCGATCGGCAGCGCCACGGCCGCTTCGCACGGCCGTGGCCTGAGCCTCGGCCGCTCGCTGCCCGGCGCGCTCGTCGGGACGTTTCTCGTCGCCGGACTCGCCTTCGGCGCCGCCCTCGGGCCGAATGGGCTGCTGAGCGCCGGCGGGCCGAAGGGCGATGGCCACCACAGCGACAGCCCGAAGACCTACCAGGGCGGCGACGAGACCGTCGAGAAGACGCCCGCTCCGGACGCGGTGGTCATCAGCGACCCGACGATCAAGCCGGATCTCGACGTCGAGGCGACCGAGAAGCCCGTCATCGAAGCGACGGCCAAGCCGGAGCCCGAGAAGACCGCCAAGCCCGAGCCTCAGCCCGAGAAGACACCGAAGCCGGAACCCAAGCCCGAGCCGAAGGCAACGCCGAAGCCGGAACCCAAGCCCGAGCCGAAGCCCGAACCCGAGACGATCGGCATCTGGGCCGAGCTCGTCGAGGGCTACCCGGTCGTCGGCTGGGAGGCCTGTGACGGTGGGTTCGACTACTACAAGGTCGTCCGTTCGAAGGATTCGACGGTGTCCTGGCCGGCCGGCGATAACGACGAGGTCATTGCCGCGGTCGAGCCTGGCGGCAAGCGCAAGGCCTGGGACAAGCACTCGCCCGACGGGCGGAAGCTGTGGTACCGCGTCTTCTGCGTCGACAAGCGCGATGGTGCCTACAAGGTCATCGGGTCCTCGAACGCCAAGGGCATCGAGGTTCCCGAGCGACCCGACCCGACCCCGCCGCCCGACCCGATCGGACTCGCCCTCGAGGCGGACCTCACGGCCGAGGGCAAGGTCGAGCTGGGCTGGAGCGCCTGCAACGTGGACGGCTTCGTCTACTACAAGCTCGTCCGGGCGAATCACGACAACCCGTCGTACTTCCCATGGACCGACGGGACGACCCTGCTCGCCGCGATCGGCGAGGTGAACAGCGTCGGCTGGCTGGACAAGCCGGCAGCCGGCCAGACCGTCTACTACCGGGTGCAGTGCCTCGGCTACTACGGCGACAGCAAGGTCCTCCTGGGCCAGAGCGATGTCGTCGCAGTGACGATCCCGTAGCCCGGAGCCCCACGTGATGCGCGGATGGGTTCACCCGGTGGGACCGGCGGGAGTACCGCTGGGCCATGGCCGGGTGGCCCGTCCGTCCGCAGCATCGGCTCGCCGATGGGACTCAATGCCTCCACGCGCATGGACCCGACCCGGGAGCAGGCCCTCGTGGCTCGCGCCCGGGTCGATCCTGCCGCCTTCGGCGAGCTGTACGACTTCTACCTGCCACGCATCTACAGCTACGTGGCGCGGCGTGTCGAGGACCGAGCCGTGGCCGAAGACCTGACGTCGACGACGTTCGAACGGGCCCTCGCGGCGGTTCGCCGCGAGGACTTCCGGAATGCCTCGTTCGGCGGCTTCCTGTACCGGGTGGCCTCGAACGCGGTGATCGACCACGCGCGGCGGGCACGGCGCGACGTGCCGCTCTGGGCCCGGGCGTCCGACGGGGACGATGAGGAGGGCTCGCTCGCGGCGACGCTCGGCGACGAGACCGCGGCCGCGGCGTTCACCGCCGCTCTGGATCGCGACGTCCTGCGGCGGGCCCTCGAGCGGCTGCCCGAGAGCCACCGCCGCGTGATCCTCCTTCGGTATTTCGACGGGCTTGCACCCGACGAGCTTGGCGCCGCCCTGGGCTGCTCGCGGGCGACCGTCGCCGTCAAGGTCCACCGGGCCCTTCGAAGCCTTCGAGGGGCGCTCGAAGGGGAGGCCATCGATGCGGCCTGACGATCGCTTCGAGCTCGAAGGTGGGGCGTTCGATGCCCTCGACGCCGACCTGATGGACCTCGACGCCGCCCTGTCGGACGCGGGTCGAACCGCCCGCCGGCGGACCTCGGCGCAGGTTCGGCCTGATCCGCAGTTCGCTGCGGGCCTTCGGTCGCGGTTGATGGCGGCTGCCGCCGCACCGGCCGTGCCGGTCGCGATGGGACCCTGGGACCGCGAACCGGGTCGCGAGTGGGCGCCGGAGCGCGTCACGCCACGGGTCGCCCCGCGCGTCCCGGCCGCGGCCACTCGACCCCGTTGGGCATTCCTCGCCGCGGCTGCCGCGCTCGTCACCGTCGTGGCCGGCGGGGCGACGAGCGTCCGCTTCGACTGGCTCCTGCCGCCACCGTCGTCCGCCGAGCCGAGCCTGAGCGTGCTCGCCTCGCCGTCGCCGTCGACGCCAGCGGTGACCGAGGAGCCCGCCGCCACGCTGGCGCCGCCGATCGCGACGATCGCACCCCTGGTGCCGACGGCTGAGCCCGCGCCTGTGCCGACGCCCACGCCCACGCCGAAACCGACGCCGAAGCCGACGCCGAAACCCACGCCGAAGCCAACGCCCAAGCCAACCGCGAAGCCCACGCCCGAGCCGACCGTCGGGGCACTCTCGCTCTCGGTCAAGGGCTGCCCTGGCGCAAACCTCCTGATCTGGTCGAGCGCCGCGGACGCCTACAAGTACCGGGTCTATCGCAGCACCTCGGGCGAGGTCGGGGCCCTCTACCCGCCGGAGGGCGCGACGCTGGTCGCCAAGATCCCGGGCATCGACGGGTTCGACATCGTCGGTGGTGGTTCGACCGCCTGGTACCGCGTCTTCGCCGTCGACGCCGAGAACAACCTCTTGGCGGTCAGCCCCTCGAAGTCGATGACCGGGGTGGGCGCGATCTCGCTCGGCGGCTTCGATGCCTGGCCCAGCGGCCCGGGTTCCATCGACTCCTCGTGGACGCCCGCCTCGGTGCCGTCCGCCTGCTTTAGCTACGGAAAGTTCGTCGCGTCCGAGACGGACCCCGACCCGAGCTACGTGAAGGGCAACCGGTACCTCGCCGTCCTGGAGAGCCCCGAGATCGCCAGCGTGCAGATCACCGGCCTGGACCCGGCCACCCTGTGGGTCCGCTACGAGTACATCCGCTCCACGAGCATGGGCAGCTTCGTCGTCGCCCGAACGAGCGTGACCCAGGTCACCGTGGAGTAGGCTCCACCCGCCGGCCCAGCCGAGCCGCCCCGCCCAACCGAGCCGCGGCCACCTACGCGTCAGCTGCGTCGTATCGGCTGGTTTGCCCCGATCCGCGATCACCCACGCGATGGGTGCGTCGTATCCACTGCCCGGCCGCGATCCGCGCCCACCTACGCGCCAGACGGGGAATCCGACACCGCCCCGAGCGTGGCCTCCCACCCGCGCCTTGACAATCGGTGGATATGACGCGGCTCTTGCGCAGGTGACAACGGCGCCGAGCTCACTCGCGGTGATCTCACTCGCCGGTGAAGCGGGGCGGGCGCTTCTCGAGGAAGGCGGCCATGCCCTCGGCGTGGTCGGCAGTTCGGCCGGCCAGGTCCTGGAGCTGCGCCTCGTAGTCGAGCGCCTCGTCGAGGGTTCGATCCCAGGTCGTGTCGAGGGCTCGCTTCGTGAGCGCCACGGCGCGCGGAGCCGAGGCGGCGAGCCGGGCCGCGATGTCGCGAGCAGCGCCCAAGAGCTCGTCGGCCGCAACGACCCGCGACACGAGGCCGATCCGTAGCGCCTCGTCGGTCGCCACGGGATCGCCGATCAGCGCCATCTCCGCCGCCCGCGCCGCGCCGACGAGTCGCGGCAGGAACCACGTCGCGCCGCTGTCCGGCACCAGCCCGACGCGCCCGAAGCCCAGCACGAACGTCGCTCCCTCAGAAGCGATGCGGAGATCGCAGGCGAAGGCGAGCGAGGCCCCGGCGCCAGCGGCCACGCCGTTGATCGCGCCGACGCTCGGCTTCGGCAGCGAGCGCATGGCGCGAATGATCGGGTTGTAGCGCTCGCGAACCTCTTCGCCGAGCGGTGCGGCATCGGGCTCCTGGCGCTCCCGCAGGTCTTGCCCGGCGCAGAATGCGCGCCCCGCACCGGTCAGGATCACGGCACGGACGGAGGCATCGCGCTCCAGGCGCCGGAACACACCCAACAGCTCCTGCTTCATCGGCACGGTCAGCGAGTTCAGCGCATCCGGCCGGTTGAGCGTGACGGTCGCGACCCCGTCCTCCGCCGCGACGAGGACCGTCGCCCCCGCGGACCCCTCGCCCGACGTCATGCCGGCGCCAGCTCCATCGGGACGAGCTCGCCCCCCGCCAGTTCGAACGTCCGAGGGTCGATCGGCTGATCGGCATCCGCCGCGTCGGCGACGAAGGCCGTGAACTGGCCCAGGAACTCAGGGTCCTCGGGTCGAAGCGCCGCGGCGACGAGTAGATCCCGATGCGGCACGCCGACCAGCACGCGTGCACCCTCGTTGAGCTCCGCGGAAAGATATGCGCGGACCTCGGGCAACAGGATTCGAGCCGCATCGCCGCCGGCACCGCTGTCCGACGCCAGCAGCCGTCGTCCGCCGGACAGCTCGTCGGTCCACGGCGCATCCTTCGACCAGGTTCGAAGGTTCTCGAACGCCGTTGTTCGAATGACGTCCGGCTCGATGTTCCAGCCCAAGAGGTGGTCGGCGTTGACGAGGATGTCGAAGCCGCTGGTTCGAAGGACGTAGGCGACCGTGAGGCCGGCCGGTCCGGGATCGGTGAGCGGCTCGGCGTGCGTGTGGTCCGCCTCGAGAGCTAGCTGCTCACGATCGATCGAGGCCATCGGGGTGCCGGACGCCCCCGCGGGTCGAAGGACGACGTGGAGGATCGATGCCGCGGCCGACCAGTCGTGCTCGGGCGCCGACGAGGCCAGGTGCGGGTCGTAGCCGGTTCCCGTGTCGCGCTCGTCGGTCATCGGTTCCTCCCCGGCGCTGCGCCAGCTTCGGTCAGCGGCCCTTCCAGTTGGGCGGCCGCTTCTCGGTGAACGCGGCCATCCCCTCGCGCTGGTCGTCGGTGTCGAACAGCAGGTAGAAGCTGCGGCGCTCGAACTCCAGGCCGGCCTCGAGCGGCAGCTCCTCGGCTCGATTGACGGCCGCCTTGGCTGCCAGGACGGCGACCGGCGGCATAGCCGCGATGCGCGCGGCGAGGGCGAGGGCTTCGGGCACCGTCGCTTCCGCCGCGACGACCTTGCTGACGAGGCCGTGGGCCTCGGCCTCGCGGGCGCCCATGCTTCGACCGGTCAGGACGAGCTCCATCGCCTTGGCCTTGCCGATCGCGCGGGTCAGGCGCTGGGTGCCGCCCGCCCCGGGCATGACCCCGAGCTTGATCTCCGGCTGGGCGAATTGGGCATCTTCGCCGGCCACGATCATGTCGCAGAGCATCGCCAGCTCGCAGCCGCCGCCGAGGGCGAAGCCTCTCACCGCCGCGATCAGGGGCTTTCGAATCCGCTTGATCTGCTCCCAGCGGTGAAAGTGGTCGTCGACGGTCAGGGTCGTCGGCGTCTGGGCCGCCAGCTCCTTGATGTCCGCCCCGGCCGCAAACGCCCGATCGCCGGCCCCAGTGATGACGATCGCTCGGCAGGCCGGGTCGCGGTCGAGGGTTTCGAGCGCGTCGGTCAGCTCTTCGATGAGGGCGAAGTCGAGGGCGTTGAGGACCTCGGGCCGGTTGAGCGTGACGAGCGCGACTCCATCGAGCGGCCCGTCGGGGCCGTGGGCCGGCAACGTGACCTGCACGAGCGCGCGGTCGGGCTGGTCCGGCATGCGGGAAGTATCCACGCCGCGGCCTCGCCCGGCCAGCCGCGTTGGCGGCGCTCCTCCGCGCTGATCACCGGTCAGGTTCCCTCGAATGCTCGCGGGCAAGGCACGATTCGCGACGGCCAGGCTCGCCTTCCCTCAGGTGCTCGCCTGGGAGGCATCCGATTGGAAGCAGCTCTCGGCTGATGGAGCGCTGCTTCGTGGGCGAGCAAACGATGCGAGATGTGAACCTCCAGCGAGCTGCGGCGATCCTGGGCGCCCACAGGCGCTCCCCGATACGTCTATCGGTTCAGATTCGGCGTGACCGAGCGTGGCCGGCAACGCAGACGACCGATTCGGGCTGCGTGGCGAGC
>VEOW01000214.1 GCA_012026785.1 Chloroflexota bacterium
GCACCGGCGGGCGCGCTCGCCGCCGGCTCAGAAGTCGTCCTTTCCTGGACATCACCTCCGTTCCGGCGCGGACGTAGGTCCGCCACCCGAACGAGCGAACCCCGGATCGGACGAGCAACTGGCCGCCGACGACGAGCCCGAACGAATCCCGAGCCGGTCACGCCACCGCCTACCAGGAGCGGAGCGCCGACCGGCGTTCGGATCGTTCGAGGAGTCGTCCTCAAAAACGGTCGTCACAGGTCCGGCCGGAGCTCCGCCCGCTCGAAGTGAGCGATTCGGCGCGCCTCGCCGTCGATCGCGCATCGAGAGGAGCGCGATTAGCAGCGTCTGTGTGGTTGGAAAGGTGCGGCTGTCGCCCCCGGTCGACATCGACCGCGGCGCCGGCGCGCGATGGTGTCGCGGATTGGTCCGCGGGAGCCCGTGCCGGGGGGCTCCGCCACTGCCCGACTTGGGCGATGGCGGCGGCCCGGCCGTCCCGAGGTACGAACTCTTGTTGGCCTGGCCGCCTGCCCAGACACTATCGCGGCGGTCGGCTCGTGTGAAGTAGGCTTAAGTGTAATGTTATGTGTATCGACCACCCGAGAAGACGTCGAGTCGGAGTCCCTCGGAGCGCCCTACGGCACGGCTACCACGAGGCTTCTGCCTCCCAGCCCCCGCGATCCGGCCAGGGGGATCAGCCGGGCAACGGACCGGCGTGAAGGCCAGCCCTTGCCGCGTAGCTGTCGCTATCGGCGCTCGTAGCTGCTGAGTGACGAGATCCGGAGCGCCGCCAGCCGCGCCCATGGCCGCCTCATCGGACTCGACAAGGCGGATCATCAGCTCGATAAGCTGCGGGTCGAACTGCCCACCGGCGTGGTCGCGCAGCTCCTAGTCTCGCGAGGCGCGAGTTCGGCACTCAACTTTGCCCAAGTCCAGCCAGGAATGCGCCAAAGGCTGCCGCCCGCTCTACCAACGAAGACTGCGTTACGAACTCCTCGCTTGTGTGGTAGCCACCCCCGACGGCTCCCAGGGCGTCGAGCGTCGGAACGCCGAGGGCGCTGGTGAACGCCCCGTCGGAGCCACCCCCAGTCGCGGTCGCCTCGAGGTGGTAGCCGAGTTGCCGAGCAGCCTCCTGAAGCTGAGCAACCACGGAGTCAACATCAGGGGATTGAGGCACCATCGGTGGACGTTCATTCAGCAGAATCCACCGCGCGCTGCACCCGTCGACATGATTGTTGACTACCGCGGCCTCGATGGCCGCGTGGATCTCCTCGCCCGCCGAGGCATCAGGGATCCGCACATCGACATCGATCTCAGCATGCGCCGGGACAGTGTTGATGCGCATTCCGCCCCTAATCAGGGCGACCGTCACAGAAATGGATCGTTCCCGATCGTTTAGCGCCTGGAGGACTGGGATCTTGTACGCCAGTTCCTCGATTGCGTTCGCGCCCGCCCAAGGGGCAACTCCGGTATGGGCAGCGCGTCCCTCGACCTCGACTCGGTAGCGACGTGCGCCTCGGCGGCGGGTGACGATTGAGCCGTCCGGGCGACCAGGTTCGAAGACGAGCGCAAGATCCGCGCCCCGTGCGGCCTGCTCGATCAATGGACGTGATTGGACGGAACCTGCCTCCTCATCAGTGTTGGCGAGGACTCGCAGGTTCGCTTCAAGCTGGCCCTCGGTCGCGGCGATAGCAGCCGAGATGCCGAGCCAGGCGGTGACCGCAGCACCCTTGGCGTCTGCTACGCCGGGCCCCGTCGCCTTCCCATCCGCGGTCAGGCGGAACGGTCTCTCATTGGCGGTGCCTCGTGGAAAGACCGTGTCCAGATGGGCCAGCACCAGCACATTCGGGTCAGCGGACTGGGCGGCACGGCGGGCATCCACGATCGGCAGACCGTCGCGCGTGCGCAGCGTCGAAACCTCAAACCCCAAATCCAGCCATGATGCCTCCATGATTTCGATTACCCGTTCGAGGCCATCGTGGTCCTCGGGGCTGGAGTCGATGTTCACCAAGGTCTCGATCAAGCGCCATGCCGCAGCCTCGGACGCCGCGCAATGCTCTCGAACAGCCTCCGCCAATGCGGGGCGGAGGTTGGATGTCCATGTCGTTATCGCTGGCCTCCTCTTAGTCTCCGCTCAGCGCATGATGCCGAAGAAACCTGATCGCCCATTGTCTCCGCCATACCAAGCCGGCGCGGCCGCAGCGACCGCAGCGACGCGCCCCACTCGTCCGACTGAGAGAAGGCGCTAGGAGGCCCGCCTTCCCCAAGATCATCCGCGCGACGAGCCCGAGCCGCGGGGGAGCGCACCACTCTTTAGGTTGTCGGGCGGGCCATCCGGCCCCATCCGGGCTCACCCACCAGATGCCTATTGCGGTAGACGAATCGTCCGCGGACCAGGGTGTGAATCGGTACGCCGTGCGCGGTTTGGCCGTGATAGGGAGTCCAGCCGCACTTCGACAACGCCGCCTCATCGCGGAACTCGATTTCTGCCTCGGGATCGACGAGCACGAGATCTGCGTCAGCTCCGATTTCGATCGTTCCTTTGCGAGGGTAAAGGCCGAAGACGCGGGCCGGCTGGTAGGAAGCCAGGCGAACAGCCTGATCCAGGTTTAGCTCACCGCCTCGAACCCCTACGTCCAGCAACTTACTGAGGTAGTCCTGCAATTGCGGCACGGCAGACGGTGCTTTCCACATGTCCTGCCACCCGGGCAGTTTCTCCTCGAGAGTGTGCGGCCCATGGTCCGTACCCAGGACATCAATCGTGCCGTCTCGAATACCGGCCCACAGCGACTCCTTCACATCCGGTGGCACCCAGCGGCCAAGCGCTCGAGGACCATTTCGCTCGATTGTTTCCCAGTCACCCAGAAAGAGGGAGAAGCCGTTCACCTCGGAGGTCACCTGCCGCCCCTCGGCCTTGGCGCGCCGCACCATCTCTACGCTCTGGCGAGTGACCAGATGCAGGACGT
The DNA here is from genome assembly GCA_012026785.1 of Chloroflexota bacterium. GTDB lineage: Bacteria > Chloroflexota > Limnocylindria > Limnocylindrales > CSP1-4 > UBA5189. The sequence continues at coordinate 2,946 of VEOW01000214.1, forward strand.
GCAGCCAGGTTCCGACTGCCTCCTGCAATTGAAGCAGGAACTGGATGGCAGTGTTCCAGACAAGTCCGTCGTACTCTCGCTGAGCAGCGGCGTAGGCGAGCGGACCATGCTCACCCCGAGCCCAGTAGCGTTGCTCGAATCGGTCCATTAACTCCTGGTTGTGCGGGTGGACCATCACCGGGCGCCCAGTCGGCTTGACCGCCTCGAAGATCTCAAGCATCTCGCCGGCGTTGGTGACGCCGAGCCCCGGCATGTGCGGGTAGGAGCGCTTTGTGTCGACGATCTGGAAGACCTTGAAGCCCAATGCTCCCGCACTAGCGAGTCTCGGCACTTCCGAGACGACTGTAGGGGCGGGGTGGAGATTGAAGTCGACCAGGGCCTTCCGCGCATACAGTTGAAGGACGCCCTCGTAGTGCTCGAGAGTCGTGACCGGAGGATTGACGTTTGGCATCCCTACCGTCGTCGTCACGCCGCCAGCGGCTGCCGCTCGAGTGGCGGTGCCGATGTCCTCCTTGTGGGTGAAACCGGGTTCCCGGTGATGCGAGTGCGTGTCAATAAATCCCGGCAGCACGAGAAGGCCCCGGGCATCCAACGACTCTCCTGTTGCTTCGCTGCCTCGCTCACCAACCGCCGCGATCCGCTCGCCTTCCACGACGACTGACGCATCTTCAAGGATGCCAGCGGGGGTCCAGACGCGACCATGTTCGATGGTTAGCCGGTCGTATGGTCCCTCCATAACGTCTTGGTTCCTCCCCTAGCAGTCCATGCTTCGCCAAGATGCCGAGTAACAGTCCGTCTTGTCCCTCGCACTCTCAAGCTTGCCCGGGGCGTCAAGCGCAACCCTAATCACGCTCTCGACCCAGATCGACGCGGGTGCTGGGGCGCTAATTCGCATACCGAGCTTCACCAAAGCCTGCCGGTTTGCCGGACAACTCCTGCAAGTTGAGCTCGGGGATCCTGGACAGCCGCTCTAGCTCCGCTGAGGCCTCTTCGAGGAGTGCCGGAACGTCAATCGATACCAGTTCGCCTTCATCAACGACATGACGCCCATCCACGAACACGTGGCGAACGTTCCGTCCAGTCGCGAAGTAGGCTAGTTGCTGCACGGGACTACCGACAGGCCAGAGATTGGGACTGAACAGGTCCACGACGATCAGGTCGGCTAGCTTTCCAGGCTCGATCGAACCAACTCGATCATCAAGGCCGAGTGCCCGATAACCGTCGATGGTGGCCATCTCCAATGCTTTGCCTGTTGGCAGGAACGCAGGCGACTGAAAACGATCCCGCTGGTGTCGCATTGCTGCATGCATCGTCAGCCACGGATCGCATGCACGGTCTGGGGCTGGCCCATCGCTCCCGAGGCCAACCACTACGCCCGCTTCGATCATCTCGACAACGCGACAATGTTCGCCGAACTCGTAAAGCCTTCGCGCTCGGGGATTGTGACAAACGCTCGTTCCTGTCTCAGCCAAAATCTCGATCGCCCGGTCATTCAATCCGGTGCCATGGGAGAGAATTGATTTTGGTGAGAGTAGGCCTAGGCGTTCGTCATACGCGAACTCGACAGCGTTCCCATAGGCGTTGGAGAAGAACCCTACGTCATAGGTGTCCATGATGTGGCACAGTCGCTCTGCCTGAAGCCGAAGATATCGACTCTGATCTCGACTGTACATCGGATCCATAGGATTGACGTTACCGATCCTGGAACTCCCGGTACAATAATCGACGAGGGGACTCGGATTCCTCTTCGATTCGGCAATGATGGATTCGATGTTGTCGAGGGATTCCTCGAAGGTGACGGCCCGTTCCCTCCGCGAACCACCAGAGTAGTCAGCGTGCTGTTGGGGCCACGGCGCGCGTCCGATTCCGGCGATCATCCGGGTACGAAGCCCGATGTGCTCCATCGCCTGTTGTGCTTGCTTCACGTATGCCAAGCTACCCATTCGCGACTGTGCTGCACCAGGGGAGGAAACCACAGCAGTACATCCGTTTAGCAGCTTCTCGGCGGCGCCGAGCTGCGCATCGACGTAGAAGAACCGTTCGGTTGCAAATCTCAGCGCGACATCATCCCATAGGTTACGCAACGACGGACCATCGAGATGCTCGCCCATTGAACGAAGGACGGCGTGGCCGACCTTGGCATGAAGATCAACAAACCCGGGAAGTACTACGCTCCGGCTTCCATCGATGACTCTGGTGTCTGGACCTATGTGAACATCCGCCGCTGAGCCAACTGCAGCAATTCTATCCCCGTCTATTGCCACTGCCCCATCCCGAACAACCTTGCGGCCGGGGTCCATCGTGACTAGGGTCGCCCCTGTAATTACGACGTTAGTCATTTGCCCTCTACCTGCGCTGATGCTGCCAGAACTCTCGGAGGGAACTCGCTCACGAATTGAACGCGGGAATTACCTCTCTTGCGAAGAGTTCAAGCTGTGCCCTCAGCTCGGCCATGCTACGGTAAATGAATTTCATCTCGAAGTAGGTGACGCCTACGTCAATGAACCGCTGGATCTTGGTGATCACATCCGATGGCATGCCGACAAGAGATGACTCCCAGGCGTCAGCCTCGGACTGAACAGTGAAGCCTGAGCTGAACGTTGCCATCGTGCGTTGTGCTATGTCGCGCACGGCATTGTCGGTCTCCGCGATCACCGTATAACATTCCTTACCGATGGTGAACCCCTCAAGCGACCGACCCCGTTCTTTCAGGTGCCCCTCAATAACGGGCAGTAGTTCCTCGTATTTCGCTGGGACGAGCCACGTCGGCAGCCACCCGTGTGCAAGTTCAGCCGCGAGCTTTAGGGCCATGGGGCCCTTCCCCCCAAACCAGAGCGGGAGCGGCTGCTGCGTTGGCTTCGGATACATGGTTGTAGGAGCAAACCGATAGTAGTTGCCTGAATACCGGGGTTCGGGCTCAGTCCAGAGTTCGAGCATTGCCGCGAGCACTTCCCTGGATCGTTGGAAGAATTCCTTGCGATGCTTCATCGGCGTCGGCAGATACTCGTAGTCCAAAGTATACCTTCCACCGATCCCGTAACCGAAGATCATGCGACCCTTGGAGAGGTGATCTAAAGTCGAAATCTGCTTGGCGGTTACGACTGGATCACGATACGGAAGTGCCATTACGGCGGTGCCGATCTTGACACGCTTCGTCGCCCCGGCGACATAAGCGAGAGTTGTGAGGGACTCCAGGACCCAGGGCTCGGTGTCGTCCTGAATGAGCTCAATCGCTCCAGACGAAACGTGAATCCTGTCCTGCATCTTCGTCCAGATCAAAAAATCGTGCACCCACACTGAGTCGAACCCGAGGTCCTCAGCCCACACAGCTGCATCTCGGACATTGTCGGGAACCGCGAGCGGCCCACTGATTGGAAGCCGAACCCCAAAACCGATAGCCACGTCAACTACCCTCTCCGCTCAAACCTACTTCCTTGCCTCTGTGGGCTGATACTGATAACGGGCCAACAACCACCTCTCCAACCGTTCGAACAGCCAAATCGACCCGACCCCGGTGATGACTACTAGAACAATGACTGCGTCGAGCCGCTCGAACGCGAACTGGCTGCCGTATAGCATGATGAGGCCGCCAAGCCCTACGAGTAGGATCAGCATCTCACCGAACACCGCTCCATTGAATGCCCTGCCGATCCCCAGACGCATACCGGTGAGCAGGAGCGGCAACGCAGCAGGGAGCAAGACCCGCCGCAGCGTGAGGAACTCGGACGCGCGGTAGGACCGCGCCATTTCCAAGAGCTCCTTGTCGACCTGTTTGAAGCCGGAATAGGCATTGATCGTTACGACAAAGAAGACGGACAGCACAACCGTTGCTACGATGGCGCTGGGGGACGTGCCGAACAGGACGACCAAGACAGGGACAATGGCCGAAACGGGGGCACTTAGCAGGATGTCCACGTAGATGTCGAACATCGACTCGACGCGACGGAACCGCGCCATTCCATAACCAAGCGTCAAGCCTGATAGAACGGCAATGGTTCCACCCGTCAGGAGTGAACGAAGCGTTCCAGCAAAGTTCGGCAGGAATATTCCGCCGACAACTAGCTCAATGCCAGCAGAAACGACGGCCGTAAACGGTGGCAGAACGAACAACAGGTCAAGTCGGCCGGCCACCTCCCATGCGATCAGGAGAGGCAGCAGACCGAGCAGTCCTGGGATACGCTGGTAAAGAACACGCACCAATAGCACCAGTTCACTCCGTCGCAATGCCAGCCTGGGAATCTGGATCGCCCATCATCAGAGTGGACAGCTCTCGCCGGATGTGTCCCGCCATTTCCACGAAGCGCGGGTCATCGCGGACGTCAGCGGTTCGCGGACGGTCAAGTGTGGAAGTCAACACCTCGGCCACGCGCCCGGGTCTCGGGGTCATCACGACGACCTTGTCCGACAGATAGACGGCCTCATCGATGCTGTGAGTCACGAAGACCACCGTCTTCTCGTCACTCGCCCACAACTTCAGCAGTTCATCCTGCATGAACGTTCGTGTCAGCGCATCGAGCGCGCCAAAGGGTTCATCCATTAGGAGCACGTCAGGGCGAGCTACGAGGGCCCTCGCAAGCCCCACCCTTTGCTGCATTCCCCCAGACAACGCGACCGGGTAAAAGCCTTCGAATCCATTCAGGCCCACGAGTCCGAGTAGATCGGTGGCCAACTCCCGTCTCTTCGACTTCTGTACACCCTGCGCCTCAAGCGGAAAGGCAACGTTATCAAGCACCGTCGCCCAAGGGAGAAGGGCGAAATGTTGGAACACCATCGCTCGGTCCGGTCCCGGCCGGACCACCGGTTGGCCTCCGACTGACACATTGCCCGCGTCGTACGGTATCAGACCATCGATGATCCTCAAGAGCGTGCTCTTGCCGCAGCCGCTTGGCCCAATAATGCTCACAAATTCGCCACGTTCTATGCGTAGGGAGACGTCACGCAACGCAACCAGCTGCTCAGACCCCGAGCGATACGTCTTCTGAACGCCGTCAAGCTCAATGTACGCCATGCGGTCGTTGGCCTCTAACTACTTTCGTTGCCAATGTAGCATCCGGTTCTCGGCAAGCCGGACCGATCGAAGAATGAGGACTCCGAGGACTAGGAGAACGACAACGACGCCAAACATTTCTGCCGCGTGAAACTGGGCTCGGTACCGCACGATCAACCTACCCAATCCCGACGGGGAGATGATTAGTTCGGCAACGACCATGCCCACCACACCGCGGCCAGCTCCCAGGCGCAGCCCCGCCATGATGGAAGGGATCGCGGCTGGAAGGCGAACGCGCAAGAAAGTCAACGTCGGACTGGCGTAAAACGATCGAGCCATCTCGGTGAGTTGTGGCGACGCTGATCGCAGGCCGGTGGCAGTGTTGACAGTGACCACGCCCACGACGAACAACACCACCAGCGCGACCCTCGAGCCGAGTCCAAGACCAAGCAAGGCTATCGCGATCGGGACAACCGATGACATCGGCATCGTCAATAGCAATCTGACGTAGAAACCAGACAGTCGAGCCACGACGGGCGACAGGGCAATGACAACGCCGAAAAGGATGCCGATCGCGACGCCGATCGGGAAGCCGAGCAGAAAGGACTGAAGGGTCGTCCACGTCGCCTGCCACAGCTCAGGGCTCTGAACCAGTTCACCCAGCGCGACGGCAACTGCGCTGAAGGCCGGGAAGGTTAACGGAGATCCTTCGATTCGTGCGTAGACCTCCCAGACGGACAGTACGACCACAAGTGTCAGTAGCCGATATGGCCAGACGGACTCCGGAAGAGAGAGGGATCGGGCTGACGTGACCGAACGCTGCATCTGCCCGTTCACCATTCTCGAAATATCTGCAGGGTCGGTGGAAACTGCCGGTCAGGAATATCTGTAATGGAGTGGAGACAACCGATTGCCTTGTTGCCTTGGACGAACCAGAGGCAACAAGGCAGCTTCGGGTGTGGCGTCACCAGCGGAGCTCGGGGAGAGCTAGCGCTGCAATGCTGCGTCCATTGCACGCAGGTCAACATACGTGGATGGATCGTCGGAAGCATCCGCCGGGATGCTTCCAGTGCTCTTCAGCAACTCGATGGCGGCGACAAACTCATCCCCCAGGAATGCAGCGCCGCCGTCGGTAGGCCACAATCCGCGAGAGAGGTACTCCTCCGCCGTAGACGCAAGGTAGTCTCGGCTGCTATCGGGGAACTGCTCCACGAGGAAATCGGTAGCGAGTGACGGATCGGCCTTCCAGGCTGTGTTGGTAGCAATCATCCGGCGCACCAACTCGGTAGCGGCATCGAGGTTCGCTTCGTACCAGTCTCGCTTCGCCGCGAGCACGCCAGAGGCCAAAGGAATATCCGCCCAATCCACCAAGACGTGGAATTTGCCTGGAGCCTCCTCCAAGATCGTCCCGACATCCTGCAACAGCAGAGGCGTTGCGTCTAGTTGCCCTTGCAGAATTGCCTGTGCTCGGTTGGCCGAACCCGGGACAATGAGCGTATTGATGGTCCCTGGGTCGATCCCGTTATCCTGATAGGTCTTGGCCAGCATCGCCGTGGCCGTTGACGTTTCGCTGTGGATTCCGACGTTCTTTCCAGCCAGATCCTGGGGCGTTGCGATTTCGTTCTCAGCAACAAGGACCCAGTCGTTACCTACGTCGACCGCGAAGATGACGAGATCGGCGCCGCCAAGGATAGCATTGATTGGCGTAAGCACGCCGATGTGCAGGACTTCGATGTCGTCTTGCAGCAAAGCTTGCGCGGCGAGCTCTGACTGTTGAAAGAATTCTTGGGTGGCAACGACGTTCGAGTCACCCTGTGCCTGCATTGCGGCGGAAAATGCGCCTGTTGCGACCGCTGGCTGCGATGCGTTGCCAATAGTGACATCGACCCTGGCCGCTGGGGTCGCCGTAGCGTCCGGCTCAGCAGTGGGCGATGTAGTTGGCGGCGGCGCGGTGCTTGACGGTGAAGCGCAAGCCCCTAGGGCAAGAGTCAGCACGAGGAGTACTGCAAATGGGAACCGGGCCCGGGTGCCGATGCTCATGTCTCCTCCTTCACGGAACCTTGGCGACCAGGCAACTTCTTGCATCCGCCTCGTCGACGGCCGATCAGCGATCTGCCACCGGCGTGCCCTCGATGGACTTGGAGGCCAGGACCAGACTCGATCCTAGCGCCTGATGGAGGTCCGCGTCCAACTAGCCAAGGGTTTCGCTTGGCAGGAGGGTGAAATGCCGCCACCTCGGAGGCCACCCCGCTTCGACGCCTGCGGAGCCGCTCACGGGCCTCGTCGTCGTTGCTCCGTCATCGCAGGCGGGCGGCAACACCTGCTGCCGGCGGTCATCGGCAGCGCAGTCTGTCTCCCGGTCGGCCGGCTCACATGACCTGGACCCGCTTGCCGACGTCGCCACCCTGGGGCCAGCTCGATACATGGAGCGTCTTCACCCGCCCTCACGAAGGCAGATCTCGACGGCCATCGTGGCCTATCCGTCTGTCGCTTTCAGGGAGAGGACAGGGGCCTACTCCGCGGGTGGCCGAAGTAGGTGGTAGGCCGTGCTGCGTTGGTAGGCAGCTCCGACTGCCAGCAGGAGACCGTCTGAGCCGCGTGGCCCCAATAGCTGCAAAGCCACAGGTAAGCCCTCACGCGAGAGCCCGGAGGGCAGCGTGACCGCGGGGACTCCAGCGAGGTTCCCGGCGGTCCTCAGAACCTCAGTCACTCCCGGTGAACTACCCTTCGGTCGCGGCGAGCTAAGGAGCGGGGCGACGCGAGGTCGTGTCACCGACAACAAGATATCGACCCTCGAAAAGAGTGAACGGAACATCTGTTGTGCCGCTCTCATTGGAACTCGAGCCGCCTTCAATGACTCAACCTTCGTGCTCGTGTGCGTCGCCGCTCTTAGTGACTCGAGTTGCTGGGAGTCCGTCATGTCAAAGTCCGGCCTATCAAGCTCCTGCTTCAGTGCCTTCGCTCCTTCGATGAGCTCGAGTGTCTCAATTGCGTCTGTATAGCCAAACGTGCCGTCTACGTCGACACTCACGAAGGTCGAGAAGATCCGGCGGAACTCCTCAATCCCCGTCGTTAGGGCTCGGACCATTGTGTGCGGGATCTCCGCAAGTTCACGGTCAACCACGCCCACTCGGACACATCCAAGCTCATCCCGATACTGGTGGGGTGTGCGAGACGTGATCGCCTCTCGGACGATCGCACAATCGTCGGCAGAGCGAGCTATCACCCCAACTTTATCTAATGAGGGGGCGAGGGTCATCACGCCGCCCCGCGGGATTGTCCCAAGCGTCGGGCGATAGCCCGTCACACCACAGTAGGCGGCTGGGCCGAGAACAGATCCGCTTGTCTCCGTGCCGAGCGAGAAGGGCAGGGCCCCGGTTGCCACGACGACTGCGGAACCGCCAGAGGAGCCGCCTGCATAGCGCGACGGATTCCATGGATTACGAGCTTGTCCGTGAAGCGAGGCGCCAGCACGTGAGGCCTGGCCAAGACCTCCAAGTTCCGACATGGACAGCTTCGCGGTGAGCACGGCCCCAGACTTCGTTAGCCGCCGTATTGCAGTCGCATCTCGGTCGAAGACACGCTCCGAAAACGCGGCGGCGCCCCAGGTCGTTGGAGCCCCCCGCGCCGAGAAGGCGTCCTTTACGCCGTATGGAATACCGCAGAGGGTAGTCGGATCACGTTGTGAGAGTCGGATATCGGCTGCTCGCGCGTCGTCGTACGCTCGCTCACTCAAGAGGTTGGCGAGCGCGTTGTATCGCGGCCCAAGTTCCGTTAGCAGGATTAGTGACGACTCAAGCATCTCAACGGCAGACACCGACCGGTCGCGAAGCAATGCAGCGAGCTCGTTTGCGGTTGAATAACGGATTGCGATCTCCATCATCTTGTATGGCACCAAGCATATAGGGACGCCCAGCGGGCCCATCCAGTCGACTGCACGATCGACGGCTGCCCGTGGTGCGCTAAGCAGCATCCAGGACCTCCGCCGCAACGTCGACCCTTACCGACGCCGGCATCGGGAAGCCGCCCGGCCGTACGGGGAGCCATGAGGTTGTTGCACCGCGCCGGACGCCCTCCGGGCGCGCCAGACCAACAACCGCACTGGACGGCATAAGCGGCGTGGGCGAGGCCGCGCTAACGGGCTCCTGGCGGGAGCTCGACGCCGAGCTGACGCCGATGGGCGTTCGAGTTGTCAGTCTGGGTTAATCCGGAGTGCCGGAAGGAGCTTCGCCGCTCGGTCATCGAGAGCGTCGAGGCTCGCGGGATCCTGCAGACAGTCCCGGGCCAGGACCTGCCAGTCGGGTGGCGCCAGCACCGTAGCCAGCTGCCGGATTGAGTGGTGTCGCTCCCCATCGAACCACCCGGCCCCCAGCGGATCGGCCTCGACGTCCTCGGCGACCGCGGCAATGAGCGGCACTCCCCTCCCCAACCGACCGGCCATATCGAGGATCGCGCGGGCCCGGCGGGGCGACGGGACAACAAAGCCGACGCGGACGCCGTCGGGCCCGATCCGTGAGATGATCGATCGGTACCGGCGCAGCTTGTCGGCCAACGCCTCGCCGCGCTCTGTGCCGAGATCGCGCTCCACGAACAGCGTCAGCGCCCGGTCACCGACGCGGATCCCGGCGACGGCGTCGGGGCGCAGCAGGCCGCCGAACAGGTAGCCACAGGCGCGCTCCGGAATCCAGATGGCGAGGCCCTCGGCGATGCGCGGGTCACCGGCTCGGAGGAACGCAACGAGCAGGTCGAGGGTCGCGAGCTGGTGCACGGGAGCGGATGCGGGAGTGTCGACCGGACGGTCTGACCGACCCTCTGGCCAGGCGAGCCGCTCGATCTCGCTTCGGGCGGCTCTCGTTAGGACGTAGGCGTAGCGGCCGCGCGGACGCTGGGCTCCGGCGGCCCAGAACCCGCGCAGGAGCCCGAGCTCTACGAGCCGGCTCAGCCGACGCTGGGCGATCCGCAACTGCCCGTACACGAGCAGTGCGGCCAGCCGAGAGGTCACGATGTCGGCGCTCAGCAGCCACAGCAGCAGGTGCTGATCCCGAGCCGGGAGCGCGGTCCAGATGGCGTCGGCGCGCAGGGAGTGAAGCGAGTCGCGGTTCGGCCTCCGCGCCGGCCCAGCATGGCGGCCTGTCACGCTCATCGTCACCTTGCCGTCGCCAAGCGCGTCTCGGATCGCGTCCCGGACCGCGCTCGGCGTCGCGTCAGGAGCGTGACCGTCAACGCCGATCCTCGCCGGTCCCCCGACGCGCGTCGCGGGCATCGGAGTGTCGACGGACGACAGCCGCCGAGCCCAGCCGCGCCGCCTCGGGCAGGATGTCGGCCGTGAGTACGCGCGGATCGCCGTCGATCTCCGTCCGAACGGCCATGCGGAAGCGGGGCAGGTTGACGAGATCACGCTCTGTGAGCGGCGCCATAACGTCGCGGAGAAGGCGCGCGTCCTCGGCCGAGGGCTGAAGAAGCATGATCGTCGCGACGTTGGCCCGGATCGAGCGCTGGAGCTCGCGGCCTAGGCTTTCGAGGTACTGGGTCGCCATGACGAGGCGCAGCGCGAACTTGCGGCCCTGTGCCGGGATGTCGCGGAGCGCCGTGGTGTCAAAGTTCTGGACCTCGTCGACGTAGAGCGTGTGCGGGACCCGGCGGTCGGGGGGCTGCCCCTGCCGTCCGAGGGCGTCGACGTAGTAGCGCGCGATCACGAGGCCGCCGAAGAGCCAGGCGTTGTCGCCGCCGGTCCGGGAGAGGTCGACGAGCAGCACCTCGCTGCCGTCCATGATCCGCCGCGGGCGGATGGTGGAGACGGGCGCGGAGACTATGGCCCGGATGGACGGATAGGACAGGAACGCGCTCAGCTTGCTGATCAGGGCGTCGGCCGATGCGTCCGTCGAGCCGCGACCCTTCTGCGGCCACTGGTGGGTCCAGAAGGCCGTCAGCATCGGATCGTCCACCCCGAGCAGGATCGTCTCGCGGAAGCGCGGGTCGACGAACAGGCGATTCAGCGATTCGAGCGTCCAGGGGCTGCCGGCATCCGGCGGCTGTGTCAGGAGCGTCATCAGCGCCGAGCGCAGGTACTGCAGCTGGCGGTGGGGCGGCGAGGAGAGCCGCGCGAAGTACAGGTCGCGCATGGTGTCGACGAACTGGGCCGCGACGAGCTCGGGATCGGCACCGTCGAGCTCGATCGGATTGAAGCCGCGCGGCTTGTCCTTCTCGGCCAACTCAAGAAGGTGGACGCGATCGGTTTGGCCGTCCGGTACGGCGTCGAGCAGTCGGGCGACGGCGTCACCGTGCGGGTCTATGAACGTGAAGCCCCGGCCGGCCCGCAGGTCGTCTGCCGCAAGCGCGACCATCTCGGTGCTCTTGCCGGACCCGGTGCGTCCCAGGAGCAGAGCGTGGCGGGCGAGGAGGCCATCTGGGACGTGCACCGGACGCGCGCCGTTGCGACCGATCGCGCGGGGGTCCGAGGCCGGATCGGCTGCCGGCGCGGGCAGCCGGCGGCTCCGCACGATCTCGACCGGGCGCGCGTCGGAGGCGGCGCCGGCCAGCCCCCAGAGCTCCGCTACGTCCGTCGCGTCGACCTGCATGGGGACTGGTCGCGCACCGACCCGTGCCTGGATCCGCCAGCCCGAGGTATGCAGCGCGCCGATGACGGCGACCGCGTCGAACAGCCAGGCTCGCATAGTCGACGGCGGGGCCGACGACACCTCGAGCGACGCCGTGACCGTAAATCTCGGACTGACGGGCACACGAAGCTCCAACGTCCGCGTCGGGCTTCGCGACCGCCTGTTGAGGAAGGAATCGAGGAGAGTCTCTGCCCAGCCACCTCCATCAGCGGACCGCGTCGCCACCCCGTCCGGTAGCGGCGCAAGGCGCAGCGTCCAGGCGGCCTCGGCGCCTGGCGGCAGCCGCGCCAGCACCTCGGCAAGCAGCGTGCCAAACCCTGACACTCGCCGACCTTCGCCTGTAGGCGCCTCGCCGCGGACGCCAAGGACCTGCCGCGGCTTCACCCTCTCCGGCCGGACGACCGCCTCGAATTCCGACGTCGGCAAGGCCGCCGCCACGGCCGCCTGGACCCCACGCTCCAGCTGCCGAGGTGCTTCGATCTCCCAGCGCGCCCGTTGGCCAGTCCAGGTCATCGCGACTGTCAGCGGCGGCCAGCCGCTCGCCCAGCGCGACACGCCGCGGCGGGCAGCGGGATGCAATGCGGCGACGAGCCTCCGAATGGCGTCCGGATCGTTCGCCTCGTTCGGATCCGGCCGAAGCACCCAGCGAAGGCGGTCCCGCTCGGTCGCCCGCTCGTAGCTCCGCTGGCGGACCAGCCCGACGACACGCGGGAGCACGGCGATCGTTGCGCCGGTGGCGAGAACGCCGCCGCCGACCAGGGCGATGAGGTTGAAGGTCTCGAGCATCGGTCCGAGGAGCGTCTCAGGCACGACGCGACCCCTTCATGACCGAGGCGGCAGGACGAGCAGCGGGTCGACGGGCCTACCCGAGGCGTAGATCTCGAAGTGCAGGTGCGGCCCGGTCGTCAGCCCGGTCAGGCCGATCGAGCCCAAGACACTGCCGGCGGAGACCGACTGGCCGAGCCGGACGCGGAGCTCGGGCTTCAGGTGGCCGTAGCGCGAGACGAGGCCGGGCGAGTGCTCCACCTCGACGATGACCGCACCGTCACTGACGCGGCCGGCGATCGTCACGCGACCCGCCGCGATCGTGAGGACCGGCGTGCCGAGCGGCGCCGCAATGTCGATGCCGTCGTGGAAGTGCGGATAGCACCTGCCCTCGAAGCAGCCGGCCGGCTCGAGGGCGAAGGACGTCGGCCCGAACCCCTGACTGATCCGGCCGCCGTCGACCGGCCAGACGACACGGGCGCCGTAGCCGTAGCGCTCGGCCCAGCCCATGACGAGCGGGGGGTACCAGTCGACCGAGTTATAGCGGTAGAGGGCACGCTGCCAGTCGTCGGGCGCCCCGTTCGACTTGAGGTACGCGGCGGCGGCCGGGATCGCGTCGGCCGGGTCGCAGATGTCGGCGTCGTCGAGCTTGGCGAGCTCCGCCGCATGGGCGAACGTCGGCTCGAGGAACTGCATCGGCCCGCGAGCCCCGGCCTGGTTTGGCTCACAGTCGGAGCCTGTCCGGCCGTGGTTCGTCTCGACCTTCCCGACCGCCGCGAGGACCGGCCAGTCAATCCCGAACCGGGCCCCCGCAGCGCGGTACAGCGCGAGGTACGCGACCGGGATGTCGGCGACCGCCAGGGGTGCGTCGGGCAGGTCGGGCGCCGCGAGCGCCGCCCAGCGGCCGCTGAGGATCCCAACCGCGCCGAACAGGATGACGATGCAGACGAGGGGCACCGCGCAGCCTGAAGCCGCGCAGCCAACCGCGGCCAACCTCACGAGCTGTTCGGAGCGTCGTACCTCGAGCGGGACTGGCCGAGGAGATCGGCAGGACGGGTCGTCAGCCACTCATACTCGCGCTTGGAGACCTTGGCCTCGAACGCGACGTGGCTCTGACCGACAAAGAGCAGGCCCTCGCCGGGCCGGGCGTGAAGGAGCGAGCGCCGCTCGGCGGTGGTCAGGTCGAAGTAGCGGCCGAGGACGTCGACGCCCTCGGGCGTCTGGCCTAGCAGGACGCGGATGTCGCACTGCTTGACGATCGCCTCGCCGAAGTCGGAGCGGAGGAACTCGGCGATGTCCTGCGTCGAGAGCTGGAGCCCGGCGTGGTAGTGGCGCGCCGAGCGAGCGAGCTCTTCCACGAACTCGGCACCCGACGGCTGGCGCATTACCTTCCAGGCCTCGTCGACGACGACGAGCTTGCGCTCCTTGTCGCGCCGGATCGCGTCCCACAACACGGACAGGGCGGCGAGCTGGGCGACGGCCCGGACATCGGGGTCGCCGATCGCATCTAGCCCGACAAGCAGCAGCCGGGCGTCCACCGGCAGGGGCTCGTCGGCGGTGAAGATCGAGGCGAGCGATCCCGTCGCCCAGCGCTCGAGGCGCTGCGCGAGCACCTGGCCACCGCGGAGTATGGCGAGCTGCTCGACGAGGCCGGCGAGGCTCGGCGGGCGGCGATCGTGGGTCGAGGGGTCGGGCCCGATCCCGGCCGCGTCGTACGTCGACCGAAGGGCCCGGTCGAGCGCAGGCCGCTCGTCTCGTGATAGGCCGCCGGCCATCGCCACGACCAGCCGCCCCACCAGCGTGAGCTTGCCGACGAACGCTGCCTCGGTCCTCGTGGCGCCAAGGGCGAAGGGGTTGATGCCGTTGCCACCACCGAGCTCGACATACCTGCCACCAAGCGCCTTGACGAGCCGGCGATAGTCGCCGAGCGGGTCGACGCCCAGGACGCGGATTCCACGCATGAAGCAGCGCGCCATCTCGGCGCCGGTGAACATGGTCTTGCCCTTGCCCGTCTGGCCGAGAACGATCGCGTTGTGGCTCTCGTGGGCGAACCGATCGAGGACGATCGGCGCACCGGTCGCCCGCGCCCGCCCGTAGAGGTGGCCCACCGGCTCGTACAGGTCCGAGGCCGAGTGCAGGAGCGAGGCAGCGAGGCTGCCGCTGTCGAGGTTACGCTCGCAGACTGGTCGCGCAGCGCCTCCCGGCAGCACCGACGCCCATGCCTCGCCGATCCGAAGGGTCGCCACCTCGATTTCCACGCCGTGGCTCCGGGCCTCCAGCCGCAGTGTGTCGAGCCGCTCGGCCAAGATCTCCCGGTCCAGCCCTTCGAGGAGAAGGACGGTGTCGACGAAATAGACGCGTCCCGCGCCGGCGGCCAGGGAGCGTCGAGCGGCGACCGCGGTCGCGGCAAGACGCTCTCGTGCGACGTCGCTCACGTCGCCCCTCTCGGTCGCCAGGCGATCGCTGGCTCGAGCGACCCGGAGGCGCGTCGTCATGAACGCCATCGCCTCGGCTCTTGGTAGCGGCCGCACTCGCATCGCCGCGGCCGCAAGCCCGTCGACCGACAGCAGGGCGGCGAGCCAGCCGGGCGTGACCCGGGCGGGCCAGCGGCGCCGCAGGTGGAGAGCGGTCACAAGATCAGGCCCCTCGGCATATCCCGTCCGGATCGTGTATCCCACGCCAGCTCGGGCGAGGTCGGACCACAGGGTCGAGATCCCCGGCCCATCGAGCGATCGGACCGCCAATCCCCGCTCCTCGGCAACGCGTCGCACGAGGTCGAGCGTCCGCGCGAGCTCGGGCCGGGCCACTGCGGCGACGAGCAGTACCGTCCGCCGCGACGGCCTGGACGGGGAGCTCGAGATCTCGTGGTAGTTGGCGGCGTAGGGTCGGAAGACGCGCTCGCCGAGCGCATCGACCGCGGGCCGGATCGCTTCGAGGTGCTCGACAGGCCGTCGGCCCGTCGGCACCGAGAGCAGCTGGAAGGATCCCGGGATCGCATCGTACAGCGCCGCGAGGTTCTCGAGCGTCGCTTCCCGCTGGGCCTCGGCCATGAGCTCGAGGTTCAGCGGCGCAAGCTCGAGGCCGCCGCACAATCGGTCGCGAACTCGAAAGGTCTGATCATCGAGCACGGCCATCGGCCAGGCGGACCGCGCCGCTGCCTCGTCCGAGTTGAGCGGCGCGTCTTCACGAGGTTTGTCTCGAAGGGGCCGACCTGGGAGGCGCAGAGACAGCACGTGCCGACCATACGCTCACCGTCGGGAAGGCTCAACCTCTTTATGTGTATTGTTTGGTGTACTTGTGGACTGCCCGTTCACGCTTCTACCAAGTCAGCAGGTCGCTGTCTGCGCCCGCGTACACCAAACCCTCATTTCGTGTAGGCCGTGGGAGGACCGACCACTGCCCGCGTCCTGCGACCTCGACCTCCCGCGACGGCTACCCGCGTAGGCCTTCAAACCCTTCTGCCCGCCACTCCCTCGAGTTCTTACTATGCGGTCATCTCCGGCCTGAGGTCCACATGGACTGTGCCAGGGGCGCGGTCCGTCAGAGTCTGGAGGACCTCGCCGGACGACAAGCTGGCGGGAATGGGCCCGAAGGCGCGGAAATCGCGAGATTCGCTGTGGTGATCGCCGAGCACAAAGATGTGTCCGGGCGGCACACGGATCGTTGCTTGGTCCGACGACTGCGTCTTGCCCCTGCCCGTCGAGGTAAGGGTTCAGATATGCGTCGACCGCTATGAAATACTGCGCCGTCACGAATCGCGATGAAGTCGGCGGGAAGAGCGATTATCCGTTTCACCAATGGCGGCCCTCCGCCCCACGGCGACTCGAAGACGACCAGATCGCCGCGGTGGTACTCGGTTCGAGCGGCCAGCCCGTTCACCAGGAGCAGGCCATCCGGACGAAGGCCCGGTTCCGTGCTTCCGTGATCCACGAGGACCTCGCTGGCGAGCAGGCCGCCGATGACCAGTCTCCTGCGCCGAGCCAAAGCCATCGCGTGGCAGCCTTGCCGATTTCAGCTGGGCCGTCGCCCCTCCCCGCCTTGAGCGCTCGACGGTCGATGGGACGAGACTGTCGCGTCAGACCGGCTGCTCAACTGTCGTGGTCTTCCGAACGAGGCGCGGCGAGGGATGAGCCGTGCTCCGAGACACTCATCGAGGGATCAGTCACTCGGAGTCGAGGAACGCGGCCACCTCAGGCGCTAGCCGATCAGGAGCGACGTAGTACATCTCATGAGTGAGATCGGGGAAGCGGATCCGCTTCGCGTTCGGGACCAAATCGACAATTTTCTGCTGATCGGCTTCGGTCGTCCCGAAGCTGGCGCCGGGTGAGAGCAACAGAGTCCGGGCAGCGATCTTCGGCAGGAGTGGTTCAATGTCGACGCCGGAGGCGTTGATCAGCTCCCAGAACGCTTGGCCGATGTGCGGAGGTGTCATGGCGAAGAGGCTGGCGAAGTACTCGTCTCGAGATCGATCGCCCGTCAACTGACCTCCCCTACCTCGCGACTGTAGCCAGTACTCCTTCATTCCTAACGCCGCAATGGCCTGTTGGGCGCCTGAGTAGCCGGCGCTCTTCACTTCGTTGTTGTGTCCCTTGAGTCGAAGAGGCGTAGAAACGAGAATCAAGGTCGAAACGCGGTGAGGGTAGTGCGCCGCTATCCACGCGGAAATCACACCTCCGCTCGACTCCCCGATAAGCGAGATCCGGTCGATGCCCAAGACATCGAGGAGGGCGACTGCATCGCCGGCGAGATCATCGATCTGGTACTGGTATCCGGGACCGGGGTCGGCACTGCGGCCACAACCGCGCTGGTCGATGCGAATTACTCGGTGGTTTCGCGCCAGGTACGGGACCCAGGCGCGCCAGAAGCCTCCATTTCGGGCGAATCCGTGAATCATCAGGATTGGCGATGTCGGCTTCCAGGGATCCGAAAAGTCGTCGTCGTAGTAGTGAAACTGCAGCCCGCTAAGGGGCGCTGTAGCCATGCGCCAATACTCCCCGTAGCTTCCGTGAGGGGCGGGCGCCGCGTCGAGATCAAGGGGGTCCCGAAGGCGGGCTGGGCTCCGCGCCTCGTCCACGGCGAGGCCTGGCGGCAGGTGAACCTCCTGAAGCTCCGCGACGAGCTCCTCCGCCGCGGCTTCACGGCGCCCGCCTCGATCCGCGTCGAGTCGCAGGACGTGACCCAGCTCTTCGCCTCGACGGAGATCCCGTACCTGACCCCCGCAGCGTGGGAGCGCTGGGTCGAGA
>VEOW01000048.1 GCA_012026785.1 Chloroflexota bacterium
CGCCGGAAGCCGCCTCGTCGGGCGAGACGACGCGCTGGCCGTCCCACTCCCGGAGGGCGTCCGGCGCGGCGAGCACCAGCAGACGCCCGTTCGGGTGCCGGGTGGCGGTGTAGGCCGCCGCGGCCGAGGCGCCGGTGATGATCTCCGAGGCGTCCACCTCGAGGTCCGTCGCCTTGCCGAACATCGCCGCCAGGGTCGTCCGGTGCGCGGTCGAGAAGTTGGTCACGACGCGATACGGCATGCGGCGACGCCGCAGCTCCAAGAGTGCCTCTGCCGAGCCCGGGATCGGCTGGCTCCGCCACATCAGGACGCCATCGGCGTCGAGCACGAACGCCCGGATGCCCTCGAGCGCCCGGTTGAGCGCCGGAACGCGTTTGGGCGCAGTCGTGACGGCCATCGGCGCGATGGTAGGCTCGGCGCCGTCACGGACGGGGACCAGGAGGACGGATGGGCCTGCTCGACGGCAAGAAGGCGTTGATCTTCGGCGTCGCCAACGACCACTCGATCGCGTGGGGCATCGCCAAGGCCTTCCACGAGCACGGCGCGACGCTCGGCTTCTCGTCGCTCGAATCGCTCCTCGAGCGCCGGGTCCGTCCGCTGGCCGATTCGATCGGCGTGTCCTTCGTCGAGCCGTGCGATGTGCAGTCAGACGAGCAGATCCGAGCGGTCATGTCGAAGTGGGCGGCGGCGGAGGGCCGCAGCGACGTCCTTGTCCACGCCCTGGCCTTCGCCAAGCGCGAAGACCTCGACGGCGCCTTCGTCGACACCTCCCGCGACGGCTTCGCGCTGGCCCTGGACGTCTCGGCATACTCGCTCGTGGCACTGGTTCGGGAGGCTCGGCCGTTCCTCCACCCCGGCTCGTCGATCCTGACCCTGACCTACTACGGCGCCGAGAAGGTCGTCGCCAACTACAACGTCATGGGCGTCGCCAAGGCCGCCCTCGAAGCGTCGGTCCGCTACCTGGCGGCCGACCTCGGGCCAGACGGCGTGCGAGTCAACGCCATCAGCGCCGGTCCGATCCGGACGCTGGCGGCAGCGGGCATCGCCGGCTTCAAGAAGCTCTACGGCTCCTTCGCCGAGGTCACGCCCTTGCGCTCGAACATCACCATCGAGGACGTCGGCAAGACGGCCGTCTACCTCGTCTCCGACCTGGCGAGCGCGGTGACCGGCGAGGTCGTCTACGTCGACGGCGGCTTCAGCGTCCTGGGCGTGCCGACCGCCGAGGGCTGAGGGCCGGCCGGCCGGGTCAGGCGGCGACGACCATGTCGCGCCCACCGGCCTTGGCCATCGCCAACGCCACGTCCGCGCGCTCGAGGAGCTGGGCACCCGCGACCTCGTCGGACTCCAGGCTGGCACAGCCGGCCGAGACGGTCGTCACCAGCCGCAGGCCATCGGGCGTCTCGACGCTCTGGGTTCGAAACGTCGCTCGGACCTCGTCCGCGATTCGAACGGCGTCGTCGCGCGAAGCGCCCTCCAGGATGACCACGAACTCCTCGCCGCCGTAGCGGGCGATGAGGTCGCTGCCCCGAACCCGCCCCCGCAGCGTGTCCGCGAACAGCCGCAGGACCCGGTCGCCGACATGGTGACCGTGGCGCTTGTTGACCTGGCCGAAGTGATCGAGGTCGAACAGGACGGCCGACCGGGCCTCCCGCCGCTCGCTCGGGACCCGGGCCCGGAGCATGTCTGCCCGGACCAGCGAGGCATCGAAGTAGCGCCGGTTGTGGAGCCCGGTGAGCGGGTCGGTGATCGAGGCGTCGACCGTCAGCTGGTGAAGCCGGGCGTTGGCGAGCGCGAGCGAGACCTGGGAAGCGACGAGCTGGGCCACGTCCTGCTCCTGGCTCGAGAAGCCCGGATCCGCGGGGTCGCGGAACCAGGCGATGGCGCCGACGCCCTCGTCGCGGCGGACGAGCGGCACGGCCATCCCCGCGACGGCGGGAACGTCCGTCGATGCCTGGGCCGTGGGCGCGAACTGCGCGTGGACCAGGTGCTCCTCCACGATCGCTTGGCGCTCGGCGATCGCCCGGCCTGTGAACCCCTCACCGGGCACAATCGGCGCGCCAAGGACGCGCTGGTCGTGTCCGTGCAGCGCCGTGACGCGGAAGCCCTCGCCACCCGCCTCCGACGTAACCAGGATGAAGCCGCCGGCCGCGATGACCTCGACCGCGCCGTCGGCCACGGCCTGCAGGACGGCCGCCGGATCGAGCGTCGAATTCAGCGTCGCCGAGAACGTCGCCAGGCGGCCCAGCAGCTCGGCTCGCTCGGCGAGTGCCTGGCGCTCGCGACCCAGCGCCAGGGCGACGGCCAGGCGATCGCCCACGATCTGCAGCATGCCGGAGTCGTTGAGATCGAGCCGCGCGCCGCTCGACTCGACATTGAGGACGCCGAGGAGGTCCTCGCCGCTCAGGAGCGGAATGGCGATCTCGCTCCGGACCGCCGAATCAGCCGACAGGAAGTCCGGGTCGGTGGAGACGTCCGGGAGGAACGCGGGCTCGTGCGTGCGCGCGACCCGGCCCAACACCCCGCGGTCCGAGGGAATCGTCTCGATGGGGTTGCGGTAGTTCCGTTGCGCACCGAGCTGGAGGGCGCCGCCGTCCCAGAGATAGACCGACGGGTAGCGGTAGCCGAATGTCTCCTCGAGCAGGCCCATCATCCGATCGAGCGCGTCGGGCGTCGGGCCGTCGACGGCCAGCAGCCGGCCGACCGATTCGACCGCGGCCAGGCGACGAGCCGTCCGCCGCTCGCGGGCGTTGGCTCGGCGGAGGCGATCGGCCGCTCGCTCGAGGTTGCCGACGAGCTTTCGACTGCCGATCGCCAGGACGATCTCGGCGACGCCGACGGCCAGGTGTCGCTGCCGGACGTCGTCGGGATAGAACGGGTTCACGACCGCGACGAACGACAGGGCGATGCCCGCAACCGCCACGACCATGCCCGCTCGCCCGCGGGTGGCCGCGGCCATGGCCACGATCGGGATGATCAGCGCCGCGACCGGCGATGGGGCGCCCTGCCCGATGAGCAGGTTGAGGGCGACCACGAACGCCAGTGACAGGGCCAGGCGGACGGACGCCAGCCCCGCCGGCACCCGCCGGATCGAGGCCAGCAGCAACTGTGACAGGACGAACGCGACGGGCAGGAGCAACCACGCCCGGCTCCCGGTCGGCGCGGCAATCAGCTCGATGAGCACGCCCCCCGCGGCGATGGCAAGGGCCAGCAGGAGGGGCGGATCGCGACGCGGCGGCACGAGGATCCTGCTGAGCGCACGCTCCACGGCCAGGGCCAGCGACGGCTGGCGGGAGCTCGCGCTGGCGGGCTGCGCTGTCGCCGCGGGGACGCTGGGCGGGGGTGGCTGCGATTCGATGCTCGAGGCGGTTGGGTTCACCGTGCGGTCGCGCAATGGCTCCGTTTCGGTTGGGGTGGTCCGGTGTCGTCCGGGATGCTTGATCGCGCGCCGAAGGCGGGCCATCCCCCGTCGGTACCTACCGTTGTGGCTAGGTACTCAACCGAAACAGGAGCCCGCGCTCGTTCTGGTAGATCACGCCGAAGCCGGCGAGCTCGATCCGCGTTCGAACGTCGGTCGGCAGCTCGTTGGACGGCTCGAGGAGGACGTATTCGAACCCGCCCGAATCCAACAGGGCATCGAGGTCTTCGAGCAGGTGCAGCCGCCCGCCGACGGTGTGGATGCTGAACTCGGCGTCGGGGCTCACGGTCGTCTCGGTGACGCCGGCGAAGACGCCGAGTGGCGTGGCATCCCACTGCTGGAAGGTTCGAGCCACGTGGAGGACGCCGGTATCGGGGCCGAGGCGCCCAGCCGCGATCTCGGCCTGGACGGCCTCGATGAGCTCGCGGCGCGGGCCGTCGAGGATCTCGCGGGCGTCGGGATAGCCTCGCCAGTACCCCGTCGCCGCGTAGCCCAGCTCGGCGGCCAGCGCCTCCGACCAGCGCCGTTCCCCGAGGTGCAGCCGGTCGATCGGCTCGGGCCGCAACGGCAGCGCGGCGGCAACGACGAAGATTCCGAGAAGGATCGGGCCCAGCGGCCAGGTGAGCCGGGACGTCACCCGTACGAGTCCCAGCGTCGCGCCGGCCCCGACCGCAACGCCGACGGGGATCCAGTAGTGGAGCGTCTTGGGCAGCTCGAACCGAAGCGCCCGGGCGAGGGCGTCGCCATCGCCCGGGATCAGCTGGGTCGCCACGGCCGCGGCCACGCCGGCGAGAGCCGCCAGCAGGACCACCGGTGCGCGAGCGGCCCGACTGCCAATGGCCCAGCCGCCGACGAGGACGACGAGCAGGATCTGGATGGCCTCGAGGGTGAGGCCGGCCCCAGAGACGATCGCCGCCGGCCCGAGGTCCGTGACCACGTCCGGCAGGGTCAGCAGGGCGAGGACGGCGCCCGCGCCGAGGAGGGCGACGAGGACGACCGGCAGCCGGGCTGCCGCCGCCGCGACGATCGACCGCCGTGCCGGCCACCGCATGGCCCGGTCCAGCCAGGCGCCGACCGCGATCGCTGCGACCACCGACACTGCCAACGTCGCGGTCGGCAGGGCGACCCCGGCCATCGTCGCCGCCTGTGGCAACCCGATGATGGACGCCACGACGGTCGCGACCAGCCCGTGAGGGGCGAGGGCCGCGGGCCGCGCCATGGTCACCAGCCCGACCGTCGCAACGGCGAGGGCGCCGATGACCGGGTGGACCAGGATCGCCGCCCCGAGGGCGAGACCGGTAACCGTGCCCGAACCCGACCACCACGGATCCGATTCCGCGGCTGGCCGGTCCATCACCTCCGCGACGAGCCCCAGTGCCGCGCAGGCGAACGGCAAGACCACCACAGTGCCACGCACGTCGCCGAGCCGGGCGAACGACGTCGTCAACGCGAACGCGAGGAGGATCCACGGCCAGAGCGGCACGTCGGGCCCGACAAGGACCCGGCCGAGACGGTGGAGGCCGACCGCAACGAGGACGGCCGACGGCAGGATGAACGCCGAGATCGCCAGCGCCGCGGGCAACCCGCTCATCACCGTGAGTGCCCCGAGCCAGGCCACGTAGCCGAGCAGGGACCGAGACGGCCCGTAGATCGGGGACTGCGTCGCGGTCAGCGGGTCGAAGGCCCCGAATGCCCGGAGATGCTCGGCCGGCGCGACGTGGTTGGGCAGGACGTCGAGGAACGGCACGACCGGGCTGGCGAGCTGGAGGATCACGGGTCCGGCCCAGATCACGGCGAAGAGCGCGGCCAGCGGCCACGAGCCGAGGCCGGACAGCCGGGCGCGCAGCCCAGCCGACCACCGCCGCTCCGGCTCGGGGACGCGGGCGCGACGGCCGAGCTGGACGGCGATCGGCGTGACCAGGGCGACGTTGACCGCGAGCATGACCGGCGCCCGAAACAGCCCGACGCCCCCGAGCAGGCCCAGCAGCACGGCGTTCTTGAGGAGCGTGCCAACCGTGGCCCACATGACGGCCTCGCCAACCGAACCGAACGGGACACGCCGTGCGAGGCGGGCGACCGTGAAGCCCGCGGCGAGATCGAGCGCCGTGACGACGACGACGAGGACGGCCGCGGGCAGGGTGACAGAAAGCTGGCTCGCGACGCCCGCCACGGTCGCGCCCAGGTCAAACCCGAACTCCTGGGACGACGAGAGGAGGACCAGGCCCCCGGCGAGGGCCGTCAGTCCGGCGACGCCAACCAGGTCGAGGGTCAGGTCCTCACGATCACGGAGCCCGCTGCCGGCCACGAGCCGGCATGGTACGGGAGGAGTTGGAGCGGGAGACGGGACTCGAACCCGCGACTGCGTGCTTGGAAGGCACGAACTCTACCAACTGAGTTACTCCCGCTCGCGCGGCACGGGAAACGATAGCGCACCCTGCGGTCCTCGCCGCGGACTTCTACTGGCGAAAGGGTCTACCTTCCATCATTTGCCCGCCTACGGAGCAGCGAGACGCCTCCCGTGCCCCATCTTGCCTCAGCTGCTCGCTTGCCGGGCATCCGATGGAAGGTGCGCGGTTACGGCGGATGCGATGTCTGTCTGGCGCGCAGACGAGAGACGATCCGCGGCGCGAGGGTCGAGTCTCGAACGCGAGCCGGTACGAGGCCGAACCTGCGCTACGATGCGAGGTCCATGACCATCGAGTCCCCCCCGCGGGCATGCCCGCGGTGCGATGCCAGCGTGGCCCCCGATGCGCGGTTCTGCGCGAACTGTGGCCAGGCACTCGAAGCGAACCGCGTCGATGAGGCGACCCAGGCCCGCCTGACCTCGACCGCCCCGGCGCCGCTGATCGAGAAGATGCGGGCGGCCAAGCTGACCGGCGAGCGCAAGCCGGTGACGGCACTGTTCGTGGACGTCGTCGGCTCGACCGCCCTCGCGGAACAGATGGATCCCGAGGACTGGACGGCGATGATCAACGAGGCGTTCGACCTCATGTCGCGCGCCGTCTTCCGCTACGAGGGCACGATCGCCCAGCTCCAGGGCGACGCGATGCTGGCCTTCTTCGGCGCCCCCGTCGCCCACGAGGACGATCCCGATCGCGCGATCCTGGCCGCCCTGGACATGCTCGAATCGACGGCCGAGTTCGCCCGCCAGCTGAAGGCGGTCCACGGCATCGATTTCCGGCTCCGGATCGGCATCAACACCGGACCCGTCGTCGTCGGTAACGTTGGCTCGGACCTGCGCTACGAGTACACCGCCCTGGGCGACGCGGTGAATGTCGCGGCTCGCATGCAGACCGCGGCCCAGCCCGGCACGATCCTCGTCACCGAGGCGACCAGGCGACTGACCGGCGACGGCTTCGAGGCCGAAGATCTCGGTGCAATCGAGGTCAAGGGCAAGTCCGAACCCGTCCATGCCTTCCGGCTCCTCGGCCGCACGGCGTCGCCCGCCCGAAAGCGCGGCCTCGCGACGGTCGGTCTCGACAGCCCGATGGTCGGGCGCGAGGAGCCGCTGCGGCGCCTCGAAGCAGCCTTCGCGGTCGTTGGCGCAGGACGCGGCCGAATCGGGTTCGTCGTCGGCGAGCCCGGGATCGGCAAGAGCCGGCTGCTGGCCGAGCTGCGCGCTCGCGTGACGGCAGAGCGGGACGATGGACACCCCGCGACCTGGATCGAGGGCCGCTGCGTTTCGTACGGCCGCAACCTCCCATATCACCTGCTGATCGAGATCGCCCGCTCGACCCTCGACCTGCCGTTCACGGCCTCCGGCGCCGAGGGCCGGGCGGCCCTGGATCGGGCGGTCGCCGAAATCCTGGCGTCCGATCCGTCGGAGGTCACCGACACGGCGGCCTATCTCGCGCATCTGCTCTCCCTGCCCCTGTCGGCGTCCGAGGCGGAGATCGAGAACCTCGAAGCCGAGACCGTCCAGCACCGCTACGTGGCGGCCACCCATCGCCTGCTTCGAGGCTTGTCGGCGCGAGGGCCGGTGGTCCTGGTGTGCGAGGACCTGCACTGGGCCGACCAGGCCTCGGTCGAGGTCGCCGGACTGCTGATGCCCCTCGCGACCCAGCTTCGGGTCCTGGTCATCGGCGCCCTTCGGGCCGAAACGGATTCGCCCGGTTGGTCCCTCGTGAGCCAGGCTCGCGAGACGCACGGAGAGGCCTTGATCGACATCCGTCTCGACCCCTTGAGCCCGGCCGACAGCCGGACGCTCGTCGCGAACCTCCTCGAGATCGAATCGTTGCCGGACCACGTCCGCGACCTGATCCTGGCGCGCGCCGAGGGCAACCCGTTCTTCGTCGAGGAGGTTGTCCGAATGCTCATCGAGCACGGCGTCATCGTGGCGCGTGACGAGCGCTGGGTCGCCACCGACGAAGTGGCCACGATCGAAATTCCCGAGACCCTCCACGGCTTGCTGCTGGCCCGGATCGACCAGTTGCCGGAGTCGGCCAAGCAAAGCCTTCGAGTCGCCGCCGTCATCGGCCGGCAGTTCCCGGTTCGGGTCCTGGAGCGGGTGATCGGGGTGACGCCGTGACGGCCGGAATCGAGCTCGACACCCTCGAGGCCAAGGGGCTCATCCGGTTGGCCGCCGTCCAGCCGGAGCTCGAGTACCTGTTCCGGCACGCCCTGGTCCAGGACGCTGCCTACGGTTCGCTGCTGAAGCAGGAGCGACGTGGACTCCACGCCCGGGGCGGCCAGGCCCTCGAGGAGCTGTACCCGGATCGACGGGCCGAGCTTGCCGCCGTTCTGGCGATGCACTTCGAACAAGCCGGCGAGGTCGAGAAGGCGATCGACTACCACGTTGCCGCCGGCAACTACGCCCTCCAGCGGAATGCGCTTCGCGAGGCCCACGACGCGTTCGATCACGCCGCGACCCTGCTGCCGCCCGACGACGGAGACGAAGCGCTGCGCCGGCGTCGTGCGGAGGTCCGGCTCGGCCGGGTCCAGGCCGGCTACAGCTTCCTGCCCGGGCCGGAGCTGTTCGACGAGCTGGACGGGCTGGTTCCCGAGGTCGAGGCGATCGGCGACCAGGCGTTGGCCGCTAAGGTCCACATGCTGATCGCGCTCGGTCGCCTCCAGTCCGGTGAGAGCCCCGACGAACCCCTCGTCAAGCGCTCACTCGACCGCATGGCCGAGATTGGCGAGGCGACCGGCGATCGCTCGCTGCGCGCCCTGCCGATCGCCCTCATCGGCATGCGCAACGTGTTCTCCGGCTCGGTTCGGACGGGCATCCGCCAGCTCGAGGAGGCACTGCCACTGCTGGACGACCGCCATGATTCGATCGGCGCCGCGTTCGCCCGCGGAGCGCTCGGCGTGGGCTACGGAACGGTCGGCGACTTCGAGAAAGCCGAGGAGGCCGCCCGGCACGCCAAGGAGATCGCCGCCAAGGGCGACCTCATCGCGCAGCTCGATGCCCTGATCATGGAATCGATGATCCGCTCGTCGCGCGGCGAGCTCGACGCCGCCATCCCGCTCGCGCAGGAGTGCGTGACGCGATCGGAGGAAACCGGCGCATCGGCCTGCGTCATGTCCAGTGCCTGGGTGCTCGGCGATGCATTCCATCGCCTGGGGCGCTTCAAGGAGGCGCGAGAGATCCTGAAGCGAGGCGCCGACATCTCGGCGATCGTCGATCGGAAGGTCTGGCGGCCCACGCTGCAGGCCTGGCTGGCGGGCACGACGGTCGCCCTCGGCGAGCGTGAGGCGGACTTCGAGGACGCCCTCCAGACGGCGCGGTCAATCGGTAACCCGATTGGCGAGGCCGGCATCCTGTCCAAGCGGGCCGAGGTGGCCGTGAGCCGGCAGGAATGGCCCGCGGCGCTCGCCGACTTCGAGGCAAGCGCGGCCATCCTGGAGCGGGAGGGGGCGCGGCCAACGCTCGCCCGGGTGCTCCAGGCGTGGGGCGAGACCCTCCGAGCGGCTGGCCAGACCGAGGCGGCCGAGCGGATTCTTCGCCGCTCGCTCGCCACCTTCGAGGAGCTCCGCCTCGATCGAGAGGCCCAGGTCCTCAAGACCGAACTCTCGGTCGGCGGAACGCCGCTGAGCTTCGGCTGAGAGTCGCCGCGCGCCGGGCGGATCGCCCCGACGCGCGGCCGCTATTCGCTCAGGAGCCCGTGTCACCCTCCCCGGGGTCGAGGTCGGTGATGGTGTCGCTGCCCTGGCCACCGTCGAAGATGTCGGCGCCATCGTCGCCGGTCAGCGTGTCGGCCCCGCGGCCGCCGCGGAGCACGTCATCCCCGTCGCCGCCGACGAGGACGTCGTTGCCCTTGGCGCCATCGAGCGTGTCGTCGCCGGCATCGCCCGCGATGGTGTCGACGCCGTTGCCACCACACAGCAGGTCGGCGCCGTCGCCGCCGGAGATCGTATCGGCGCCGTTGCCGCCGACGATCAGATCTGAGCCCGAGGTTCCGGTCAGGACGTCCGGATCCCCGGTTCCGACGATCACCGTGATGACGTACTCCGTCGTGGCCGTGCCGTCATCGAGGGCCAGCGTCAGGGTCGACGTACCGGTCAGGCCCTGCGCCGCCTCGATCGAGACGGTGCGGTTCGCGCCGCCACCCCCGAACACCACGTTGGCGTTGGGGACGAGCGTCGTGTTCGTGTTGCCCGCCAGCGACAGCTCGAGGTCCGTCGCAGGCGTCTGGAGATCGCCGACTGTGAGCAGGAACGTGCCGCCATTCGTCGAGCATGTGCCACCGGCCACGACGTCGATCGTCGGCGGGGCATCGAGCTCCAGCCCGACGAGAAGAGGATCGTGGTCCGAGGAGCGGTACGCGTCGGGCGCATAGATGGCGTCCTGCGCCGGCGACTTGAAGGAGGTGTCGTAGTCGAGGATGTCCGGCTCGTCGGCATTGATGTGCCAGTCGGCCGCGCCAGTCACTTGGCCCGCGATGCTCGAGTTGCCGAGGGCATGGTCGAGGTACCCGGCCTGGCCGTCGAAGACGTAGGAGTAGGCGTAGAGGCCCTGGTACTCGGCGACCAGGTTCGTGTAGTCGTCGTCGGTCCCGACGACGTCGTCGGGCCCGGCCTTGACGGCGTCGATCGGGTCTTCCATGGCGTACGAGTTGAGGTCGCCGATGATCAGGAAGTCGGGATCGCCGCTGCCGGTCGGATCGGTAGCCAGCCAGTCGACGAGGGCCTGCGCGGCGGCCAACCGGGTCTGGTTGCAGTTGCCCTGGCCGTCACCGAGATCGGGGTCGCCGACGTCCTCGCATGAAGAGCCCTTCGACTTGAGGTGGTTGACAACGACGGTGAAGCGTTCGCCGGTGGCGTTCTCTTCGAACGTCTGGGCCAGCGCCGGCCGGCTCTTGTCGTCATCGAACCGGGGGTCGACGGTCGAATCGAGGACTTCGAATTCGCCCACCGGGGTGACAGAGCCGGGCTTGTAGATGAAGCCGACCTTGATGGCATCGGTGCCGATCGTTCCGGTCTCGATGAAGTCGTAGATCCCGTCGCCGAGGCTGTCATTGAGGCCCTCGACG
>VEOW01000029.1 GCA_012026785.1 Chloroflexota bacterium
CCGCCTGGAGGTGCGGCTCGATGGGCGGCTCGTGCCGATCGAGGACCTTCGACCGAGGAGTCGCCGCCTCGGCTGGTCGCGCCGCCGGAAGGCCCGGGCGCCGATGGGCTGGCTGCCACCCATTCGGGTCCTGCGGCCGGTCGTCCGGGCCGCCGGACGTTGGTCCGCCGCCGCCAGGCGCCGTCTCATCGGCCTGCTTGCCGGCTCCCCGCCGGCTCGCGCCAGGTATCGCGACGCGTGGGTCCTGATGGACCGGATCTACGAGGCCGACGACAGCGGCGAGCGGCTGTTCGAGCACCTGCGGCGGACGAGGCCCGACATCAACGCCTGGTTCGTGCTCGCTCGGTCGAGCCCGGATTGGCCCCGACTGGCCGCGGCCTTCCCCGACCGGCTCGTGGCGCGTGGATCGCTCGCCTGGCAGCTGCTGATGCACAACGCCGCCTGGCTCCTGTCGTCGCACGCCGACCTGGAGGTCGTCGAGCCGCGAGAGATCGCCGCCTCGTCGCGGGCCCGGCGCTGGAAGTTCGCGTTCCTCCAGCACGGCGTGATGAAGGACGACCTGTCGGTCTGGCTGAACCAGCGAAACATCGACCTGTTCGTCGTCAGCACCGACCCGGAGCTCGAATCGGTCGCCGGTGATGGGACCGCCTACGTCTACACCCACAGGGAGGCCCGGAACACCGGCCTGCCGAGGTTCGACGGCCTCCTTCGAAGAGCGGCCGAGATCCCGCCCGAGGCCCGCGACCTGGTGATTCTCGCCCCTACCTGGCGGACCTGGTTGACCCTTCCATCGACCGTGGCCGAGCGGCGGCGGCAGCTCGTCGCCGACGTCCGCGACACGGAGTTCTTTCGCCAGTGGCAGGGGCTCATCTCCGCCCCGGCGATCGCCGAGGCCGCAGGCCGAGCAGGGCTGCGGCTGGCGTTCATGCCCCACCCGAACCTCCAGCCGATCCTCGACGACCTGGCGCTGCCGCCGCACGTCGTGCCGCTGTCGTTCAACGGCTCCGACGTCCAGGAGATCTATGCCCGCTGCGCGCTGCTCGTGACCGATTACTCGTCGGTCGCCTTCAACGTCGCCCTGCTGGATCGGCCTGTCGTGTACTTCCAGTTCGACCGCGAGGCCGTTCTGAGCGGCGGGCACATGGGCCGGCCCGGCTATTTCGACTACGAGCGCCACGGCTTCGGGCCGGTCGCCCGAGACCTCGAATCAGCGGTCAGGGCGGTGGTCGAGGCGATCGACCGTGGGCCGGTGCCGGAAGACGAGTACCTCGAGCGCATCAACCGAACGTTCTCGAACCGCGACGGGCGG
Organism: Chloroflexota bacterium; assembly: GCA_012026785.1. Taxonomy (GTDB): domain Bacteria; phylum Chloroflexota; class Limnocylindria; order Limnocylindrales; family CSP1-4; genus UBA5189. The sequence goes on from VEOW01000029.1 coordinate 1,310, forward strand.
GCCTGCGAGCGCGTCGTGGCCGCGGTCGAGGAGCTGAGCCGGCCCTGTCGGGCCCGGATGGAGGCCTGACCATGCGACCCGTCGTGACCGTCGTCGTGCCGGTGCACGACCCCGGCCGCTTCGTGGAGCCGGCGATCGCGTCGCTGCTCGCCCAATCGCTGCCCGCCGGGCAGCTCGAGATCGTGTTCGTCGACGACGGCTCGACTGATGACACGCCGGCGCGGCTCGCGGCGCTCGCCCGGGCCCACCCCCATGTGCGGGTGGAGCGCATCCCGCCGTCAGGTGCGCCGGGACGGCCCCGCAACGTCGGCCTGGCGCTCGCCCGGGGCGAGTACGTGTTCTTCATGGACGCCGACGACGAGCTGGCTCCTCGGGCCCTCGAGATGCTGAGCCGGACCGCGAGGCGGAACGGCGCCGACGTCGTCGTCGGGAAGCACGCCAGCCAGACCCTCGTGCGGCGCCAGGATCTGTTCGTCCGCAACCGGGCGCGGGCGACGCTGCGAACGATGCCCCAGCTCGTCAACGGCAGCTTCGCCGCCGACAAGCTCTTCCGGCGAACGTTCCTCCGGGAGCACGGCATCCTCTTCCCGGAACGGTGGCGCCAGATGGAGGACCAGCTGTTCACCCTGCAGGCATACCTGCGGGCCGGCGTCATCTCGATCTTCTCGAGCGAACCGGTCTACTACTTCCGCCGGCGGGACGACGAGGCCCACATCAGCGCCGAGCGGGTCGATCCGGCCAGCCACGCGGCCCACCTTGCCGAGCTCATGGCGAGCGTGGACGCAGAGCCCGACCTCGGTCCCGTTCGAACCCGCCTGCTGGCCAAGTTCTATCGCAACGAAGGCCTTGCCCGGCTCCTCTCGCCCGACGTCCTGACCGCCGATGACGGCTACCGCGCGGCGCTGGCCGAGGCGCTCGGCGAGATCGCCCGGCGCTGGAGCGAGCCGGCCGTCGAGGACCGGCTCGGGAGCGTGCTGCGCCTGGCATCCGCGCTCCTGCGCGAGGGTCGCTCGGATGCGCTGTGGGCCCTTGCCGCTCGTGCCGCCGACATCCGGGCCAAGGCCACGGTCGACTCGGCGAGGTGGCGGGACGGCTTGATGCGGCTCGACTACGGTGTCGAGCTGGTCTGGCCCGACGGGCGCCCAGTCGTCGTCCTGGTGGACGGCGATTCCGCGATCCTCGACCCGGCGCTCACGGCCGGCCTCGGCGTGAGCCCGGCGCCGGTGAGCTCGGAGCTCGAGACAGCCCGGTCTCAGCTATCGGCGGTCCATCTCGAATCGGCGGTGGAGTGGCTCCTGCCGGCGCAGAGTCGATTCGCCCTGGCAGAGATCGGCCGGGGCCGCCGCAGGGTCCGCAAGCCATCCTTCCGTGGCTCGGCCGAGCTTGACCCGTTGGCCGTCGGTCCCGCCGGGCGCCCGCTCAGCGAGGGCGCATGGCGACTGGAGGCGCGCTACTCGGCCTTCGGCCTCCATCGCGTCGCGTCCTTGCAGACTGTCGAGACCCCTGGCCGATGGTGGGCCCGGCCCGGCCTCGTCGGCGACCCACCCCGGTGGGTCAAGCCCATGGTCGCCGAGTCGCACGGCCTGGAGCTGCGGATTGATGCGCCCGATGGGTCCGTGCCACCAGTCGACGCCGCCGCGGTCCAGGTGGCGCCGATCGCTGCGGGCCCGGCCTTCGTCCTGCCAATCTCGACCGATCGGAGCGGCCCGCTGGCCATCGTGCAACTGGAGGCCGAGGCTGTCTCGCTGGCACCGGCGCGGCCGCCGCTGCGGCCGCGCCCGCCCGGGAGGGCGGGCCGGCGGGTCAGGCTCGTGGC
>VEOW01000056.1 GCA_012026785.1 Chloroflexota bacterium
CGGGGCTCGCCCCACGGCGGGGTGTTCCTCGACATCAGCTACCTGCCCGCGGACCACGTCCGGCAGAAGCTGCCGTCGATGTACGACCAGTTCAAGGAGCTGGCCGACGTCGACATCACCAAGGGTCCGATGGAGGTCGGCCCGACGACCCATTACATGATGGGTGGCGTCCGGGTCGATGCCGAGACGGGCGCCTCGACGGTTCCCGGCCTGTTCGCCGCCGGCGAGTGCGCCGGCGGGATGCACGGCGCGAACCGCCTCGGCGGCAACTCGCTGTCGGACCTGCTGGTCTTCGGCGCGCGGACCGGGGCGGGTGCCGCGGCTCACGCCGCCCGGTTCCCGGGCGAGCCGTATCTCGACCCCGTCCAGGCGCACGCGGCGGAGCGCGAGCTGGAGGCCCCCCACGAGCGGCGCGGCGGCGAGGATGCCTACGCGATCCAGCGCGACCTCCAGGAGACGATGCAGACGCTGGTCGGGATCTATCGCACAGAGCCCGACCTGGCCGAGGCCCTGACCCGCCTGGCCGAGCTCCGGGCCCGCTGGGCGGCCGTCCGGGCGCCGCACGGTCGGGCCTACAACCCCGGCTGGAACCTCGTTTTCGACATGCGCAACCTGATCGCGGTCTCCGAGGCGATCACCCGCAGCGCACTGCAGCGACGCGAGAGCCGGGGCGCCCACAGCCGGATCGACTATCCGGAGCTCGACGATGCGAATTGGGGTAGCGTGAACAGCGTCGTCCGGCGCGGGCCGGACGGGACCATGGAGATCGGCACGAGCCCGCTCGTGCCGATGCGGGAGGAGCTGCGAGCGCTCCTCGGGAGTGGCCATTGACCGGACCGGCGCAGGAAACCGAGGCCGAGACCGCCGTCGCCGTCGTCGAGCTGCCGGCCGTGGAGCCGCGCGCCGTGCTCGCGCCGGCGGCCGTGCTCGCGTCGGGCCTTGCGGCCATGGCCGAGGGCCCGACCGCGACGCTGCTTGTCTTCCGCGGCGAGGCCGGCCAGCGAGGCCGGTTCGAGGAGTTCGCCATCCCGGTCCAGGAGGGGATGGTCGTCCTCGATGCGCTGCACTGGATCCAGGGCAACGCTGCGCCCGACCTGGCGGTCCGCTGGAACTGCAAGGCCGCGAAGTGCGGATCGTGCAGCGCCGAGGTCAATGGCCACCCGAAGCTGACCTGCAAGACCCGGCTGTCCGACTTCGACCTGGCCGAGCCGATCACCGTCGAGCCGATGCGGTCGTTCCCGCACATCCGGGATCTCGTCACTGACGTCTCGTGGAACTACGCCGTCAACCGCTCGATCCAGCCGTTCACGCCGCCGGCCGACGTCCCGCAGTCGGAGTGGCGCTGGCAGCAGGCCGACATCAACCGCCTCCAGGAGTTCCGGAAGTGCATCGAGTGCTTCCTGTGCCAGGACGTCTGCCACGTGCTGCGCAACCACGAGACGGAGCGGCCGTTCCTCGGCCCTCGGTACCTGGTTCGAACGGCGGGCCTGGAGATGCACCCGATCGACCAGGCCGACCGCCGGCCGTACCTCAAGGAGGTCGGCAACATCGGCTACTGCAACATCACCAAGTGCTGCACCGAGGTCTGCCCGGAGCACATCCGGATCACCGACAACGCCATCATCCCCCTCAAGGAGCGGGTGGCCGATCGATACTACGACCCGCTGCAGTGGGCCTGGCGGAAGCTCCGGGGCCGTGACGAGGCGCCACCGGCGGGCCGCGAGCTGCCCGTCTTCCCGGCGGGATCCGCCCCACTCGATCCGCCCGAGGGAGTCGAGACGAGCCCGGCCGACCAGGCCCGGGCCGGGGAGCCGCCGCGGCCCGGGACAGCCGCCGCAAGCCGGCGGCCCGACACGGAGTCGGAGACGCCCTCGGAGAACCGCGACGATCCGAACTGACGGGCCCGGGTGCCGAACGACGAGCTGACGCTCGGCCTGGGTGAGCCCGGCCGTGGCCGCCCCGATGCCCCCGGCACCCCGGCCACGTCGCAGCGGCGGCACCGGGGTTTCGTGGTCAGGACCGACGGGGCTGCGAGGGGCAATCCGGGCCCGGCATCGCTCGGCGGCGTCCTCGTCGCCCTCGAGCGGCCGGATGCGCGGGATCCGCGGGCCGTGCCGGACGCCTCGGTGTCGGAGTACCTCGGCGTTCAGACCAACAACGTCGCGGAGTACACCGGGGTGGTGCGAGCGCTCGAGCTGGCGCGGGAGCTGGGGGCGCGACGGGTCGAGCTGCTCCTCGATTCGCGCCTCATCGTCGAGCAGCTCCAGGGCCGCTGGCGGGTGAAGGACGCCAAGCTGCGGCCGCTCTGGGCGGCCGCGCTGCGTCTCCTCCAGGAGCTGCCCGGCGGTTGGTCGGCCGCCCACGTGCCCCGGGCCCAGAACGCCCTCGCCGACGCGCTGGCCAACGAGGCGATCGACCGCGTCCAGGCCGGTGGCCCGGCGTCGATCGTGCGCCGCTCAGGGTAGAATCGAGGCTGTCAGCGAGGCGGTCGGATGGCCGCGCGTCGCGGGGCAACCCGTCGGCGTGAGGAAAGTCCGAGCTCCACAGCGCAGGGTAGCGGGTAACTCCCGTCCGCCGAGAGGCGAGGACCAGCGCCACAGTGACGATGCCGACCGAGCCTTCGGGCTCGGTTTGGAGTGAAACGCGGCAAGCTCTACCCGGAGCAAGGCCAAATAGGAGGGCGCAGCCCGGTTCGCCGGGCGACAGGCGCGCTGCCCAGCCCTCGGGTCGGCCGCATGAGCCGTCGGGTGACCGGCGGCCCCAGATGGATGGCCATCGCCGTGCTACCGCGAGGCGGCGCGGCACAGAACTCGGCTTACAGGCCGCGCTCGCTGACGAACCCGCCCGCACCGACCGGGGCCGGAGCCTGCCTGCTACGATCCCGGGACCCGTTTCGTCGAGCCGTCAACGGTCGCGAGCAGTCGGAGGCCGCATGTTCGACTACCAGACGATGAAGCTGATGCATCGCCACAGCGACCATGAGTGGGCGGCGATGGCCGAGGTACCCCACCACGGCCAAGCGTCTCACGATCCGGAACGGGCCCTTCTGCGGGCTCGCGTCTTCCGCTGCACGAAGTGCGACGAGTTCGTCTCGGTCTCGAGCGAGGGCGACGACGCCGAGGACGCCGCCGAGGGCGAGTCCGGGAACCGCTGAGGCAAACGCGACCCGATCTCGCGGAGGTGCCCCTGTTGGCGGCGCGTTGAGCCGCTAATCCTCGTCGGGGCGAAAGACGTGCGACGCGGTGCAGGCGTTGCAGATCGGCGTGGCGGCGTCGAGATCGCCGAGGGGGATCGGCAACCGCCGATCGGGGTACAGGCACTCGACGTCGAAGCGACGCTCGCCGCGCGGCTCGACCCGGATCAGCCGCCGAAAGGTGCAGCGGCGGATGCGGTGCGGCGCCAGGTGCGACGGATCGGGCAGGACCGGCCCTTCGACGACCGGCAGCGGCATGGCCATCGGTGCTGTGGTGCCCTCGATCATCCTCTCCCTCGCCGGCACCCTGCCGGCGAATGCGGGAACCGTAGCACCGGCTGCAAGTGGGCGGACAGGCCGAAAAGGTACTAGAGTCGCTCGCCAAGGGATGGAGGAGGAGTGGCCACGACCCCCGGCGCGCCCGGCCATCGAACGCTGACCCCGGCCATCGTCGGGGCGGCAGGCTTCGTCATCGTCTGCGCCTTCGTCTCCGTGGCCTTCGTCGCGGCGCGAGGTGGGCTCGAACTGCCGCTGGCCTCGCCATCGCCGGCGCCGGTCGCGGGCGCCAGCCCGGCGCCGTCAGGCGCACCCCCATCGCCTTCGGTGCACCCGACCGCCCCTCCGGCGACGACCGGCCCACCCGCCACAGCAGGACCGTCCGCGAGCGCGGGCCCCACGCAGCCACCCACCCGTGGCCCGACGCCGACGCCGGACCCGCTGGCGACCCTCCCGGCCTGCCCGGATGAACTGGACTGCCACGTTTACACCGTCCGGCGCGGCGACACCCTCGGGCGGATTGCCGATCGGTACCGCGTTCCATACCAGGTCGTGGTGGCCCTGAACCCCGAGCTCATCGATCCGAGCGTGATCGTCATCGGGCAGCCGATCTATCTCGGCCGAGACCCCTTCGCCCGGCTCGAGCCGTGCCCCAACCGGGACGGCTGCTACCGCTATGTCGTTCGCCCGGGTGATCGCCTTTCGACGATCGCCGGCCGCTTCGGGTTGACGGTCGTCGCGATCCTCGAGCTCAATCCCGCCATCGACGACCCGAACACCATCTACTCCGGCCAGGTCATCCGGCTGCCCGACCCGACGCCGTAGGGCAGCGGCCTCGGGCGGCGCGCGTGTCGCCCGGGCGGACATGACTGACGACGGCGACGGCCCGCCCGTCACCGGAACCTGGCCCCTTTCTCGTCCTCTTGGCAGCCAGCGATTTGGGCGGCGTGCCCGACGTTGTGCTGCTGACGGCTGCAGAAAGGGGATTGACTCGGCGGCGCGACGGCCTAGAATGCGGCCTAGGTGGTGAGAAGTGGGGGAAAGTGGGGAGCTCACGCGATACCCCGGGTTCCCGCCCTCGCACCGAACCACCGGCGGCATCGGAAGGGCACTCCGGTTCCGCGACACGCATGACGGGCCCGCGGCCCCCGCGGGCCCGTCGACTTCCTCGAAGCCGTCCCGGCGATTGGAGTGGGGCCTGTGTTCACCGGCGAGTACCGGCACACGGTGGACGAGAAGGGACGTCTCGCCGTCCCAGCGCGATTCCGGGCCCAGCTCGAGGGCGGTGCCGTGCTGTCTCGCTGGATCGACGGCTGCCTCGCCATCCACACCCGCGGCGGCTGGGCGGCACTGTCCGACCGAGTCGCCGGCCTGCCCATCACCGATTCGGCGGCCAGACTCTTCGGCCGCCAGATCTTCGCCGGCGCCCTGGAGGCGGAGATCGATCGGCAGGGTCGCGTCCTCATCCCGGCCTACCTGCGCGAGGAGATCGGCCTCGACGGCGAGGCGGTGATCGTCGGCGTTCGCGATCACGGCGAGATCTGGGCGCCGAAGCGATGGACCGAGTACCGGCGCGCGATGGAGGACCCCGAGACGTTCGCGGAGGCCATTCGTGGTCTCGGAATCTGAGAACCCCGACGACGTGGGCACGCATTCGGGAACCCCTGCCCCGCCCCTCCACGTGCCCGTCATGGCCGACGCGGTGCTGGCCGCGCTCGCGCCAGCACCCGGCGGCCGCCACATCGACGCGACCGTCGGCGGCGGCGGTCACGCCGAGCGGGTCCTCGCCGCCACCGACCCTGATGGCCGCCTCCTCGGACTCGACGCCGATGGGGCGGCCATCGCCAGGGTCCGGGCCCGCCTGGGCGCCCGCTTCGGGGATCGGCTGCGGCTGCGCCAGGCGAACTTCGGCGAGCTGGCGACGGTGGCGCCGGCCGAGGGCTTCGACGGCGTCGACGGCTGCCTGTTCGACCTGGGTCTGTCGAGCGACCAGCTGGCGGACCGCGAGCGGGGCTTCGGGATTCGAACCGGCGGGCCACTGGACATGCGGTTCGACACGAGCCGGGGAGTGCCGGCGGCCGAGCTGCTGGCGAGTCTCGACGTCCCGGAGCTGACCGCGCTCCTGCGGCGCTACGGCGAGGAGCCGTTCGCCGGGCGGATCGCCCGCGCCGTCGTGGACGCCCGCCGCGGCGCCCCGATCCGGACGGCCGAGGAGCTGGCCGAGGTGATCGCTCGCGCCGCCCCGGGCCGAGCGCCGGGTCGCCGCCGGGTGCATCCGGCGACCCGCACCTTCCAGGCCCTGCGGATCGCCGTCAACGAGGAGCTGGCCGCGCTGGAGGCCGGTCTGGCCGCGGCCGTCGATCTGCTTCGACCGGGCGGTCGGCTGGTGGTCCTCAGCTACCACTCGCTGGAGGACCGGATCGTCAAGCGGTTTCTGCGGGCCGAGCGCCGGGGCTGCACCTGCCTGCCGGAGGCGCCGGTCTGCATCTGCGGGCGGCGGCCCCGCCTGCGCCTCGTCAATCCCAAGGGCGACGTCCCGAGCCAGGCCGAGATCGTCGCCAACCCCCGTGCGCGAAGCGCGCGGCTGCGAGCCGCCGAGCGCCTTGCCGCATGACCGCCGGAAGCGAAGGAGGAAGCCCCCGATGAGCAAGCGCCACCACGCCAGCCGGCGACGCGCGTACGGGCGTCGACAGCACGAGCTGCACGAGCGGCTGGAACGCCGTGATCGAAGCCAGGCCGAGCGGACCTGGCGGCTGGAGCACGACGCCGAGCTGGAGCCGTTCGCCTTCGACGGGCGGGGGGCCGGGCCGGCGTACGGCTACTCCGACTGATGGCCGTCTACCAGGGAGCGCGACGGCGCTCGGGACTGTCGCTCCGACTCGAACGGGCCCCGGCCGCGGACGGGCGTGCTGCCGGCTGGCTGCGCCGGGGCGTCGATGCCCCCGCGGCCGCCGCGACGCGGGCGATCGCCCGCTCGGCGGCCCGTTCGGTCAGCGCCGTCGGCCAGCGGGCGCGCCGGGCACCGTGGGTCGGCGCGGCGCTGGTCACGATCGTGATCGTCTTCGCGGGCGCGTTCCTGTCGCTCAGCCAGAGCGTCCGGGTCGCCGCGACGAGCTACGACATCGTTCGCCTGTCCTCGGAGAACGAGCGGCTCCAGGCGATCCGCGCCGACCTGCAATCGGACGTCGAGCGACTCCGCAGCGCGCCGGCGATCCGCAAGCAGGCGCTCGACGCCGGCCTCGGCCAGCTCGCCGCGCCGCTCATCCTGCCGGCCCGCTAGCGCGAGACGAGCGCCATGCTGGGCCGGACGGATTCGATGGGCCGCCTGCTGGTGGTGCTCATCGCGTTCGTCGTCATCGCGAGCGCGCTCGTCCTGCGGCTCGGCTACTGGCAGATCGTCGAGCACGACCGGCTCGTCGAGAGCGCCCGCCGCCAGATCTACGTCGTCACCGAGGTCCCGAGCCGGCGCGGGCAGATCTACGACCGAAGCGGTGTGGTCGTCCTGGCCGCGAGCGTCACCCGCGATCGACTCGTCACCTCGGCGGCGGCGCTCGAACCCGTGGCCAGGGACCAGCTGGCGGCGTTCCTGGCCACCGAGCTGGAGCTCGACTCGACGGCGATCGAGGAGCTGCGGGCGAAGCTCGACAGCGGCAAGCCCTACGTCGTCCTGGCCCGCGACCTGCCACCCGAGCGAACCGACGAGATCATCTCCGCGGCCCGGACGCTGGGGATCAAGGGCCTGTCCGTCGAATCGGAATCGGCCCGCACCTATCCGCAGCCCGGTGGCGGTCCCGGCAGCAGCCTGGCGGCCCACGTCACGGGCTTCGTGAACCGCGACGGGGAGGGCCAGTACGGCGTCGAGCAGTGGTACGACGAGGTCCTCGCGGGGTCACCCAGGGTCGTCGAGGCGGATCGTGACACGAGCGGCCAGGCGCTCGTGGAAACCGAGCGGACGATCGAGGCCGGGGTACCCGGAGCCGACATCCGCCTGACGATTGACGCCGGGCTCCAGCAGGCCATCGAGCAGGAGGTCATGGCGGCCCAGATCGCCGACAACGCCGCCTCGGTCTCGGCCGTCGTCCTCGATCCCTATACCGGCGAGATCTACGCCGAGGCCAGCTACCCGTCCTACGACGCCAACCGCTACGCCGCCGTCGCCGAGCAGGACCCGGGCCGCTTCGTCGACCCCGTCGTGTCGCACGTCTACGAGCCCGGCTCGGTGTTCAAGATGATGACCGTCGTCGCGGGCCTCGAAACCGGCACGACGACGCTGAAGACGAAGTACCGCGACTCCGGAAAGCTGCGCCTCGCCGGCGACACCAAGGTCGAGGACGCGGACCGCCGGGCGATGGGCGTCATGACCCTCGAGGACGGGATCGCCTACTCGCGCAACGTCGTCGCCGCCAAGGTCGCGCTGGGGCTGGCGCCCGACCTGCGGACCGCATCGGCAACGCTCCACGAGGTCTGGCGCCGGCTCGGCTTCGGCAGCCCGACGGGGGTCGACCTGGCCGGCGAGGTGCGGGGCCTCGTCAACGATCCGGCCATCAGCGCCTGGCGCGAGATCGACCTCGCGAACGGCTCGTTCGGCCAGGGCGTGGCGATCACTCAGCTGCAGCTGGCGACGGCGTACGCAGCGATGGTCAACGGCGGGGTCCTGGTCCAGCCGCACATCGTGGCCTCGGTCGACGGTCACGAGGTCGACGTGGCCCCGCGCGGCCAGGTCCTCGACCCGTCCCTGAGCCCGGTCCTCACCGATCTCCTCGAGCACGTCCTGAAGAACCCCTGGTACGTCCGCGATGCCAAGGTCCGGGGCTACGTCGTGGGCGGCAAGACCGGCACCGCCCAGGTCTGGGACGCCGAGCGCAATCGCTGGGCGTTCAACCTCTACAACTTCTCGTGCGTCGGCTTCATCGCTCGCCGCGACGGCCATCCTGATCTCGTGGTGGCGGTCAGGATCAGCGAGGCCCGCCCGGCCCGCAGCGCCGGCGGAGACCTGCTCCTGCCGATCACCGCGACGGAGCTGTTCCGTCGCGTCGCAACCGACGCCATCGGCACGCCCGGCCTCCTGCCGCCGCTGCCCCCGGAGGAGAGCCCCGTCGCCCGGACGTCATGGTGAGCGGCGTGAGCGCAACCGCCCTGGCGGAGCCCTGTGCCACACTGCAGGACGTGACCGTGGAGGGCCCGCCCCCAGTGCCCGCGGGCGCCGGCTCGCACGAGGTCGGTCGCCCCGCGCTCTCGGCCGACGACCTGCGCCGCCTGACCGGCGGCCGCCTCCTCCGCCGGGCCGAGCGGCCGATCCGCGGCGCGGCCGTGGACTCGCGCCTCGTGGAGCCGGGGAACCTGTTCGTGGCGTTGCCCGGGGAGCGGACCGACGGCCACCGCTACCTCGCGGCCGCGGCCGCCGCCGGTGCCGCGGCGCTCGTCGTCACCCGGCCACTCGACGAAGCCGTCCTGGAGCGGCTCGGCGACCTGACCGTGCTGGCCGTGGCCGATGGGATCGTCGCCCTCGGTGCCATCGCCGCCGGCTGGCGGACCCGCTTCGACCCGCTCGTCGTTGGCGTGACGGGCAGCTACGGCAAGACCTCGACGAAGGAGGCCATCGCGTCGGTCCTCGGCGCCGCCTACCGGACGCTGCGAACGGAGGGCAACCTCAACAACGAGATCGGCCTGCCGCTGACCCTCCTGCGGCTCACACCGGAGCACGGCGCGGCGGTCCTGGAGATGGGCATGTACGCCGGCGGCGAGATCGCCGACCTCGCCCGGCTGGCCCGCCCACGGATCGGCGTCGTCACCGCGGTCGCGGGGGTCCATCTGAGCCGGATCGGGTCCCTGGCCGCGATCGAGAAGGCCAAGGGCGAGCTCGTCGAGGCCCTGCCGGCCGATGGCGTCGCGATCCTCAACGCCGACGACCGCCGCGTCCGCCGGATGGCCGATCGAACGGCCGCCCGGGTCCTGCTCTATGGCTTCTCGCCGGAGGCCGAGGTGACCGCCTCGGAGGTCGTCTCGACCGGCTTCTCCGGGATGCGCTTCCGGCTGCGGCTGCCGCCGGCCCGGGGCGGCCGGCCGGTGGAGATCCCCATCCGGATCCCGGGTCTCGGGAAGCTGTCGGTTCACAACGCGCTGGCCGCGGCGGCCGTGGGTCACGCGGCGCGGATGCCGCCGGCGGTCATCGCCCACGCCCTCGGCCAGGGCTGGTCGGTCGCCCATCGCGGCCAGGTCGAGCGAGCCGGCGGGGTGACGATCATCGACGACTCGTACAACGCCTCGCCGCCGTCGGTCACGGCCGCCCTGGACATGCTTGCCGGGCTGCCCGGCCGCCGCGTCGCCGTCCTCGGCGAGATGCTCGAGCTCGGCCGCGGTGCCGCGACCGGCCACCGCGACGTCGGGGTCGCCGCGGCCGCGACCTGCGACCTCCTCGTCGTCGTCGGGGCCGGTGCGGCCGGCATTGCCGCGGGCGCCCGCAGCGCCGGGCTCGACCCGTCACGGATCCTGGAGGTCCGGGACCGCGACCGCGCCCTCGACGCCCTGCGGGCCCGCCTGCGCGAGGGTGACGTCGTGCTCGTCAAGGCATCGCGGGGCGTGGAGCTGGATCGGCTCGTGGCGGCCCTGCGGACGGAGCTGTCGGGACATGGACGGTCGAGCCGATGACGGTCACGGTCGACCTGATCCAGGCCGTCCTCCTGGCGTTCGCGGTCATCGTCATCCTGATGCCCGGCTACATCCGCTTTCTGCGCTGGCTGGGGATGGGCAAGCAGATCCGGGTCGAGGGGCCGGAGACGCACTTCCAGAAGGCCGGCACGCCGACGATGGGCGGCCTGCTCGTCATTGCCAGCGTCCTCGTGCTGTTCGTGTTCCTCCGAGGCTTCCCGCCCGGCGGGATCATCGCCCCGCTCGCGACGCTGCTCCTCGTCGGGGGCCTGGGCGCCTTCGACGACTACCTGAACGCCAAGACCGGGGAGGGGATCCGGGCCCGCCAGAAGATGCTGTGGCTCGTCGTCGTCGGGGCGGTCGCGGCATACCAGATCCAGACGACCTATGCCATCGACCGCATCGCGGTGCCGTTCGTCGGCGACGTCATGATCGATCCGTGGGTGTACACCGCGTTCGCGGCGTTCGCGATCATCGCCGCGGCCAACGGCGTGAACATCACCGATGGCCTCGATGGCCTCGCCGGCGGGACCCTGGTCTTCGCCTTCGTGGCCTTCCTGCTCGTCGCCCTCCTCAACGAGCCGACCCAGGAGAACCTGGCCGTCCTGTGCGGCCTGATCGTCGGCGCCCTCCTCGGGTTCCTGTGGTTCAACGTCCACCCGGCCCAGGTGATCATGGGCGACTCGGGTTCGCTGGCGCTCGGCGCGACGCTGGCGGTCACGGCGTTGATCACCGGCCAGATCTTGATCCTGCCGCTCGTCGGGCTGATCTTCGTCATCGAGACGGGCTCGGTCGCCCTCCAGATCGCCTACTTCAAGCTGACCGGCGGGAAGCGGATCTTTCGAATGAGCCCGCTCCATCACCACTACGAGCTGCTCGGCTGGAACGAGGAGAAGATCACGCTCCGCTTCTGGATCATCGGCATCATCGCCGGCCTGATCGGGGTGACGCTGTTCCTCGCCTCGATCAACCGCCTGTAGTGCCCACGATGACGGTCGAGCGAACGCGGGCGACGATCGAGCCGGACGAGCTGTCGATGGCCTCGATCCGCGACGGCCTGCTGGCGGATCGGCCGGTCGCCGTCCTCGGCCTCGCCCGCTCGGGGATCGCCCTGGCCCGCTTCCTGGCCGACGCCGGGGCCCGGGTGACGGTCTACGACGGCCGGCCGCCGGCCGACCTGGAGCGGGCGATCGCGGCCCTCGAGGGCCGGCCGGTCCGGCTGCTCCTCGGGCCCGAGGTGGAGCCGGCGACGGCGTGGGCCGACGCGGCGTTGGTCACGACCTCGCCCTCGATCAACCCCGACTACCCGACGACGGAGCCTCGCCTGCGCTCCGCGCTCGCGGCGCTCGTCGCGGCCCGGCGCGGTGGGGTCCGCGGCGCCCCGGCCCTCGTTTCTGAAGCGGACCTGTTCCTGCGGTTGTGCCCGGCCCCGACCGTTGGCGTCACCGGCACGAAGGGCAAGACGACGACGGCGGCCCTGACCCACGCGCTCCTGGCGACGGACTCAGCCCATCCGGCCGTCCTCGGCGGCAACATCGGGGTCCCGCTCGTGGAGCGACTGCCCGAGCTGACGCCGCGGCACCGCGTCGTGATCGAGTTGTCGGAGCTGCAGCTGCCGACGCTGTCGCGGGGCACGACGGTCGCGACCTACACGAACGTCACCGCGGACCACCTCGACCGGCACGGGTCGCTGGCAGCGTACCGGCGCGCCAAGCGCCGCCTCGCCGAGCTCGTCGCTCCGGCCGGTGCGGTCGTCCTGAACGCCGATGACCCGGTGGTCGGGTCGTACGCCGCCGATGCTCCGGCGAGGGTCACGTGGTATGGGCTCGACGCCCCGCGGCCCGGCGGCCTCGGGGTCGTCGACCGTCAGATCGTGGCTCGCGAGCTGGCGTCGCTCGACGGCGCTCGGACGGCCGACGGGCCGCTGGCGGCGGTCGACGACCTGCAGATCCCCGGCCGCCACAACGTCTCGAACGGACTCGCCGCGCTCGCGTCCGCGCTGCTGTTTGGCCTCGAGCCGGCGGAGCTCCGTGACGCCCTGCGGTCCTTCCGTGGCGTCGAGCATCGTCTCGAGCTCGTCGCGACGATCGACGGCGTGCGCTTCGTGAACGACTCGCAGGGCACCCAGCCCGATGCCGTGGCGGCCGCTCTCCGCGCGTTCGAACCGCCCATCGTCCTGATCGCCGGAGGGCGTGGCAAGGAGGTCGACCTGTCGGGGCTGGCGCCCGTGGTCGCCGAGCGCGCCGCCGCCGCGGTCCTGATCGGCGAGACGGCGGCCGAGCTGGCCGCGCTGTTCCGCGCCGCCGGCCTGGCCAGGATCGAGCGAGCGGCCAGCCTGGAGGCCGCGGTCCGCGAGGCCGACGCGATCGCCCGCTCTCTCGCCGCCACAGACGCCCCCGCGACGGTCCTGCTCAGCCCGGCGGCGGCAAGCTTCGACATGTTCGTCGACTACGAGGCCCGCGGCCGGGCCTTCAAGGCCGCTGTCGCGACGCTCGCGGTGGAGCGTTCCGAGGGAGACGGCCGATGATCGACGCGATCCGCGGTCCCCGGGGCGGGAAGCGCGGCGACGGTGCCCGGCCGACGAAGGCCGTCCGTGTCCGGTCGTCGCGCCGGGACGCCACCGACGCCACGGCTCGCGCGACCGGGCGGGCCAGGACCGACGTCCTCCAGCGGGAGCGGCACCCGGCCGACTACTCGATCCTGCTGGCCGTCGTCGCGCTCGCCGCGATCGGCATCCTGATGGTCTACTCGTCGTCGGCGATGCGGGCCTACATCGAGCGCGACGACACGCTCGCGATCGTCGGGCCGCAGATCCTGTGGGGCGCCCTCGGCCTCGTCGCGATGCTGGTCATGATGCACGTCGACTACCGGCTCCTGCGCCTCATCTCGACGCCCGGCTACGTCATCGCGGTCGCGCTCCTGATCCTGGTCTTCGTGCCGTCGCTCAACCGGGTCGTCGGGGGCTCGGCTCGCTGGCTCGTCATCGGTCCGCTGCCGGCCATCCACCCGGCCGAGATCGCCAAGCTCGCGCTCATCGTCTACCTCGCTCACTGGATGGCCAGCCGGGGCACGAAGATCAAGGCCGTCCGCAGCGGGACGGTGCCGTTCCTGCTCATCACCCTGCCGGTCCTGGCGCTGGTGTTCAAGGAGCCGGACCTGGGCACGACGACGGTCATCGGTCTGGCCGCGTTCACGATGTTCTTCGTCGCCGGAGCGCGCCTGTGGCAGTTCGCCGCGATGGGCGGCCTGGCGGTGCTGGCCGTCCTGATCGTGGGCCTGCGCGGCTACCAGCTCGAGCGCATCCGGACCTTCCTCGACCCGTGGGCCGACCCGCTCGGCACCGGCTTCCATACCATCCAGGGCCTGCTGGCGCTTGGCCTCGGCGGGCTGTTCGGGAGCGGGCTCGGCGAGAGCAAGCTCGCCGGGGGCCTGTACCTGCCGAACGCCTGGAACGACTTCATCTTCGCGATCATCGGCGAGGAGTTCGGGTTCATCGGGGCCGGCCTCGTGATCCTGCTGTTCCTGCTGCTCGGCTACGCCGGAATCCGGACCGCCCTCCGGGCGCCCGACACCTTCGGTGCCCTGCTCGCCGCGGGGATCACCGGCTGGCTGTGCCTGCAGGCCTTCGTCAACATCGCGGTCGTCATCGCGCTGATGCCGGTCACCGGCATCACGCTGCCGTTCATCAGCGCCGGCGGCTCGTCGCTCATCGTCAGCTTCGCGGCCGCCGGGATCCTGCTGTCGATCTCGCGCGAGACCGTCGAGCCCGGAGAACGGAGGACCGATGCGCCTGCTGATCGCGGCCGGGGGCACGGGGGGTCACATCTACCCCGCGCTCGCCGTCGCGAGCTCGCTGCGTCGCCGGCCGAGCCCGCCTGAGCTGGCCTGGATCGGCGGCCCCCGCGGGCTGGAGTCGAGGCTCGTCCCCGAGGCCGGCCTGCCGTTCCGGCGCCTCGTCCTGCGCTCGCTCCGCTCGGTCGAGGCCGACGTCCACCTCGTCCTCGATCCGATTCGCCTCGGCCTGTCGGTGCCCCAGGCGGTGGCGCTGCTGATCGCCCGCCGCCCGGCGGCGATCTTCACGACCGGCGGCTACGTCGCGATCCCGATCCTCGTCGCGGCCCGCACCCTCCGGATCCCGTCGCTCCTGTGGGAGGGCAACGTCGTGCCCGGCAAGAGCGTCCGGGCAACGGCCTCGCTGGCCTCGGCGCTGGCGGTGTCGTTCGGCCGGACCTGCGCAGCCCTGGGGCGCGGCCGGCCGTGCTTCGAGACGGGGACGCCGCTCCGCGACGTCGGTGCCGTCGACCGGGTCGCCGCCCGTGAGCGCCTCGGGATCCGGGGGGCCGACCGGCTCCTCGTCGTCTTCGGTGGCTCGCAGGCCGTCCGCCGCTTCAACGATGCCGTCGCCGAAGCCCTGCCCGAGCTGGCCGAGCGAGCCGTCGTGATCCACGTGACCGGCACCGACGGCCACCATGCCGCGCGGGCCTCGCGGGATCGCCTACCCGCCGAGCTCCGGCATCGCTACCGCCCCCAGCCGTACCTCGGCGAGGGCCTGCTCGAAGCGCTCGCCGCGGCCGATCTGGTCGTCGGCCGCGCTGGCTCATCGACCCTCGCCGAGGCCACCGCGCTGGGCCTGCCGGCGATCGTCGTTCCGTACCCCCACGCCGGCGCCCACCAGGCCGCCAACGCCGAGGTCGTCGCAGCGGCCGGGGCGGCTCGCCTCATCCCCGACGCCGAGTTCGATGGCGCCGCCCTGCTCGCGGCGACCTCGATCCTCGAACGGCCGGCCGAGCACGCGGCGATGGCCGCCGCGGCGCGGTCGCTCGGCCGGCCGGGTGCCGCCGCGGCGGTCGCGGACCTGCTCCTGGCGCTGGCCGAGCGGCGGCCGCTGCCGACGGCC
>VEOW01000228.1 GCA_012026785.1 Chloroflexota bacterium
CGGTCATGCCCGCCACGTAGTCGGCGGCCTGCACGATCGGTGGCGCACCGGGCTCGCGGAAGCTGTCGGGGATCGCCTCCGGGTAGGCGATGTGGTGGTCCATCAGGTCCTGGAGGATCCTGACCGCGTCGCGCTGGTGGCGCCGCTGCTCCTCCGACTGGTAGACGCGTTCGAACATGAACGCCCGCAGCTCGTGCATGACCGCCAGGGTCGGCGCGTCCATCTGGACGTCGCCGATCCGAAGCGAGTGCTCGATCACCGAGTCGATCATCTCGCCGATCCAGGCCCGACCCGGCGGCCCGAACCGCTCGAGCGCGGCGGGCGGGAAGTCGTCCGCATCGAGGACGCCGGCCCGCATCGCGTCGAGCGCGTCGTGGTTCAGGTAGGCGAACCGGTCGGCATAGCGGACGCACGTTGCCTCCGGCGTCGCCGGCGGCGGCTGGATCTTCCACGAGTGGGCCCGGATGCCGTCGCGGACCTCCCACGTCAGGTTGAGGTCCTCGAGGACCTCGAACACCCGGACGCTCTGGGCGGCGTGGTGCCAGCCGTCGGGCCGGAAGTACGGCGACAGGGCCTCCTCGCCGGTGTGGCCGAACGGGGTGTGACCGACGTCGTGGCCCAGGGCGATCGCCTCGGCCAGCGGCTCGTTGAGGCTCAGCGCCGCGGCCAGCGACCGGGCGATCTGGGCGACCTGGAGGGTGTGCGTGAGGCGGGTGATGAAGTGGTCGCCATCGGGGTGGAGGAAGACCTGGGTCTTGTGCTTGAGACGCCGGAACGCCTTGGCGTGGATGATCCGGTCGCGGTCGCGCTCGAAGGCGGTCCGGAACTCGTCGGGTGCCTCGTCGCGGACCCGGCCACGGCTGGCGGCCGAGCGGGTCGCGATCGGGCTGAGGCGCTCCTCTTCGGCCTCCCGGACGAGCCGGTCACGGCGGCGGAGGGCGCCCACTGAGGTGACGTTCATCCGCCGGATCATCGCCGATCGCGCCGCGCCTCGTCGAACGCCGCGCCCGTGGCGAGACGGCTGCCCCTCGGTCCCGCTATGTTGGAGTGACGTGCTGCACGACCTGGTTTGCTTCGACGCCGGCTTCACGCTGATCCAGCCCCGCCAGACGATCGCCGACAACCTCGCCGAGGTCCTCGAGGCGCACGGCCACCGTGCCGGCCCGGAGGACATTCGGCGGGCCTGGGAGGCGGCGGACGCGTGGTTCTGGGAGACGTACCACCAGCCCGGCAACGTGGCCTGGACGAACGATGCCGACATCGAGGCGACCTGGCGGCGGTATCACAGCCTGATGCTGCGCGAGCTCGGCTTCGGAGACCGGGAGCACGAGCTGATCGACAAGATCATCGAGGGCCACCTGTCGGCCGACGCCTGGCTCCCCTATCCCGACACGATCGCGGCGCTGGAGCTCGTGCGTGGGCATCCGTCGCGGAACAGCGCACCGCCACCCCGGATCGCGGTGATCAGCGACTTCGGGTCGGCCCTCGCCGACGTCATGCAGGCCGTCGGTCTGGGCCCGTACATCGACGTGCTGCTCATCTCGGCGGTGGAAGGCCTCGCCAAGCCGGCGCGCGAGTTCTTCGAGCTCGCCTGCGCGCGGACCGGCATCGCACCGGCCAACGCGGTGATGGTCGGTGACAGTTACCGGGCGGATGTCGTCGGCGCCCGATCGGCGGGCCTCGACGCGGTCCTGCTCGATCGCAACGGGACCGCCGGCGAGACCGACGTCCCGGTCGCCCGGACGTTGACGGAGGCGATCGAGCTCGCGGCCGCGGCCCGGGCCGCGCCGGCCTCCTGACCGAGCCGCGGCGCGATGGCCGCGAGGTCGTCGCGCCGGACGACACGACGGGTGTCGTGGCCGCCGATCACGCGCGACTCGTGGCCGCCGGCCAGACGCTGTTCGTCACGTTCCTGTGGGCGACGTCGTGGGTCCTCATCAAGATCGGCCTGGACGATCTTGACCTGCAACCCGTCTCCTTCGCCGGCCTCCGCTATGCCCTGGCAGCGCTCCTGCTGCTGCCGTTCGGCTGGCGAGCCGTCCGCGCGGCTCGGCGCGAGGGCGCCGGGATCGACCGTCCGCTGGTCGGCCGGGTCCTGCTCCTCGGGGTTGTCTTCTACGCCCTCGCCCAGGGCAGCCAGTTCGCCGCGCTCGCGGTCCTCCCGGCCGCGACCGTGGGGCTTGTCCTGGCCACGATCCCGGTCTGGATCGGCGCGGTGGCGTGGCTCCGCGGCGGGGAGCGGGCGACGGCCCTGCAGCTCGGTGGGATCGCCCTGCTCGTCGCCGGCGCGGCCCTCTACTTCGGGGCCGTGGACCTCGGGGCAGCCGGCTGGTTGGGGCTCGCCAGCGCAGCGGTCTGCGCGGCGTCCTCGACGGTCGGCCAGCACATGGCCCGGGACCTGAACCGTGACGGACAGGGCCGCCTCGGCGGGGCGATCGGCCTGACCGCGGTCTCGATGGGCATCGGCAGTCTGGCCCTCCTCGGGGCCGGGGTTGCCCTCGAAGGCTGGCCGGCGCTCGACGAGCGCGGCTGGGCGATCGTCGCCTGGCTCGCCGCGGTCAACACGTCCTTCGCGTTCACCCTCTACAACCGGGCGCTGCGGGTCCTCACCGCGGTCGAGTCGAGCACGATCGTCAACCTCCTGCTGGTGATGGTCGCGATCATGGCCTGGGTCTTCCTCGGCGAGACCCTCGACGCCCTTCAGGTGGTGGGACTGGCCGTCGTGACGGTCGGTGTGCTCATCGTCCAGGCGGCCCCGTTGCTGGGCCGGCGTCTCGCAGCTCTGCCTCGACGACCTCCCCCGTGACCTTCGCCTCGGCGCCCTCGATGATCCGCCGACGGATGAATCCGGAGACGGTATCGACGGCGATCGTCACCACGACCACGACCAAGAGCACCGTTCCGGCCAACGGGTACCGGTGGAAGGCCAGTGTCTGCTGGAGGATGAACCCGATGCCCCCGGCGCCAACGACCCCGAGCACGGCGGAGGCCCGAATGTTGATCTCGAAGCGGTACAGCCAGAACGCGACGATCTCCGGCAGGACCTGCGGCAGGACGCCCCAGCGCTGGACCTGGAGGGAGCCGGCGCCGGTGGCCCGCGCTGCCTCGACCGGTCCCTCGTCGATCCCCTCGATGACCTCGGCCGTCAGCTTCCCGAGCGTGCCGACCGAGTGCAGCCCGATGGCCAGCGCCCCGGCCACCGGCCCCAGGCCGGCGATCGGGATGAACACCACGACCGCGAGCACGAGCTCGGGAAATGCCCGGACCGCATTGAGGACCTGGCGCATCACGTTCGACACCAGGCCGCTCGACACGTTCTTGGCCCCGAAGAAGCCCAGCGGCAAGGAAATGATCGCGCCGATGACGGTTCCGAACCATGCCATCGCGAGCGACTGGATCATGTAGCCCAGGGCGTCGGGCACGTAGCCCCAGTCCGGCCCCGACTCGAGGTACATCTCGTAGAACAGGCCGGCGCTCCCGCCCGGCAGCTCGAGGATGCTGCCGACGTCGATATTGAGGGTCACGGCAGCCCAGCCGATGATCAGGCCGGCCCCGAGCAACCCGAGGTTGCGCTTCGCGTGCGAGGGCGGCGCTGGCCGCCTGAGCGCGAGCGCGGCCGCCGTCACACGAGCCTCCGGCGGAGAATGATCGAGACGAGCTCGATCACGAAGACGAACAGGAACAGCTCGACGACGATGACCGAGACGTTGCTCCAGTTGAAGAACTTGTACTCCCGAAAGAGCAGCCGCCCGATCCCGCCGGCGCCCACGATTCCCAGGACGGTCGAGGCGCGGATGTTGAGCTCGAAGGTGTAGAGCGAGTAGGCCACGTAGTGGGGCAGCACCTGTGGCAGCACGGCCCAGCGGATCGTCTGCAGGCGCCCAGCCCCGCTCGCCCGCGCCGCCTCGATTGGCCCGACGTCGACGCCGTCGACGGTCTCGGACTGGAGCTTCGCGACGACGCCGATGTTGAACAGGATCAGGGCCGCGATGCCGGGGAGCGGCCCGATCCCGACGGCGAACACGAAGACCAGGGCGTACAGGAAATCCGGGATCGCGCGAACGACGCTGAGGATCCCGCGGTCGGCAAGGAAGATGGCGAGGTTCGGGGCGGTGACGCGCGACGCCAGGAACGCGACGGGCAGCGCGACGCCGCAGCCGATGACCGAGGCGATCACGGCCATCCGGAATGTCTCGAGCATCGGCTCAACGGTCTGCGGCAAGAATCCCCAGTTCGGCCGCAGCAGCGCGGCGAGGGTTTCGGGTCCGCGAGCGAGGAAGATCGGCACGCTGGTCGAGAGCCTCGACACGAGCCCGATCCCGAACTCCTCGCTGATCGAGGCCCACGTCAGGACCAGGAAGAGGAACGTCCCGACAGGCAGGACCAGGGACCGACCGGGCTTGGGTGGCCTGGCGGCAACGCCGCCGGCGTGGCCCGTCACAGTGCGACGGCTGGAGCGGCGTCCTCGCCCATCACGTCCGCGGCGCTGAGCGAGCGCCCGTAGATGTCGCGGAACACGTGCTCGTCGGCCTGGGCGCCGGGGCCGTCGTACACCAGCTCTCCGGCGCGCAGGCCGATGATCCGCTCGCCATAGAGCTTCGCGAGGTCCAGGAAGTGGAGGTTGACGACCGTCGTGATCCCGAGCTCGCGATTGATGCGCTGGAGGTCGCGCATGATCACGTGGCTGGTCGGCGGATCAAGGCTCGCGACCGGCTCATCCGCGAGCAGGATGCTGGGCTCCTGGGCGAGGGCGCGGGCGATGCCGACGCGCTGTTGCTGGCCGCCCGAGAGATTCGAGGCTCGCGCGTAGGCCTTCTCGACGATGTCGACTCGCTCGAGGGCCTGCATCGCGATCTCGACGTCGGCCGGCTTGTACCAGCCGAGCAGGGACCGCACGGTGCCGGTCGTGTGGAGCCGGCCCATGAGCACGTTGTTGAGGACACTGGTCCGCTTCACCAGGTTGAATGTCTGGAAGATCATGCCGATCCGAGATCGCAGGACGCGGAGTTGCTTCGCGCTCGCCTTGCGGACGCTGATGCCGTCGACGATGACGTCGCCCTCTGTGGGCGGGACGAGGCCATTGATCGCGCGGATGAGCGTCGACTTTCCGGCTCCCGAAAGACCGACGATGACCATCATCTGGCCATCGGGAATCTCGAGCGTCAGGTCCTTGAGGGCGTGGACCCCTCCGCGGTAGGTGACGGACGCATTCTCGAAGCGGATCATCGAGTGGGAGGTGCGGGGTGGACCCGGTGGGCCCACCCCGCGTTCGTGCTAGCCCTGGAAGCCGAGCTTCTCGACGGCGTCTCGCACGAGTTGGAGTGCGTCGAGATTCGGGTCGGTGAAGGCAGTGATCTGGTAGATGCTGTCGAGGACCTTCGCCCCATCTTCGGTCTCGGCGTAGGCCTGGAGGGCACCCTTGATCGCACCCTTCAGCGAATCCTGGAGGTCGCCGGCGACGGCAATGCCGTCATTCGGGATCTCCGGGCCATAGGCGAACACGACGACCTTGTTCTGCAGGTCGCAGTCGGTGGTCGCGACGGTTCGCGCGTCGTCGAAGCTGACGCCGACCTCCGCCTGGCCCTCGCACACGGCGATGACCGAGGCGTCATGGCTCCCGGCGAAGAGCGGTGTGATGACGCTCGGGTCCCTGGGATCCAGACCGGCGTTGATGAGCACCGTGGCCGGGAAGATGTACCCGGACGACGAGGTCTCCTCCACGAACGACACCGTGGTGCCGGGCGTGAGGTTCGACAGCGCCTCGATGCCGATCGGGCCCTCGGGCGTGTCGCTGTTGCCCCGGGCCGTGCCATTGCAGTTGAGGAACGTGGTGTCCTTATCGCTGATGACCCGGATGTTCTCCTCCGGCGCCGAGACCGTGCAGTACTTGTCCGGGTTGTTGGTGAAGAACTGGGTGTGGTAGGTGCCGCTCCCGAACCGCTCGGACTGGAGGATGACCTCCGCGCCGGCCTGGTCGACGGCCTGGACGAGGCCGTACGGCGGCAGGGCGCCGATCTGCGCCTGCCCGGACCGCATGGCCTCGACGAGGCCCGTGTAGTCGTTCGAGACGAAGCCCTCGACTTCGATGCCGAGCTGGGCAGTGAGGTAGTCGGCCAGCGGCTTGATGTCCTCGACCAGCGCGCCCGCCTCGGACGACGGGACGAAGCCGATGACGATCTTGTCCGGCCAGTTGCCGCTCGTGTCCTCGGTCGGCGCCGTGGTTGGAGCGGTCGTGGGAGCACCCGTGGTCCCGGTTGGGGCGGTGGTTCCCCCCGGGCCGGTGGTGCATGCGGCGGCGAAGAGCGCCGTCAGAGCGAGGCCGACGAGCGGCCGCTTGTGATCCATGAACTCCTCCGTGGTGAGCGCCGGGTACTCAGCGCCCGAGCAATCGGTCGCGGGGCAACATGCAGTCCGGTCCACGCGGCCTCCTACCGCGGGCCTGCCCGGCCGGCCCCGATGATACCTGCGCGTGCCGGCATGCAACAGCCATCTCCGTACGCTCGGCCGAGGACGAAATCCGCGGATAAGCCGCCGTCGCGATAGTCGTCTGGTGCCGAACCCCGCGGTCGTCGACCGCCTTGCCCGCCTCGACGAGGCCCAGCGCCGGGCGGCGACGGCAGCCGATGGCCCGGTGCTGTGCGTCGCCCCGGCCGGGTCGGGCAAGACGTCGACGCTCGTCGCCCGCATCACCTGGCTCGTCGACCGGGGATTCCCGGCGGAGCAGGTCTGCGCGCTGACGTTCAACCGACGCGCCGCCGAGGAGCTGCGCGAGCGGCGCGACGCGGCGCTCGAACCGCTCGGCGAGGGCCTGGCGGACCGGGTCCGGGTGCGGACGTTCCATGCCCTGGGCCTCGAGATCCTGCGCGAGGCCGGGCGGCCGGTCGAGCCCTTGCTCGAGCGTGAGACGATCCTGCGCGCGGTCCGACCCGACGCCGATGGTGCCGAGCGGCGCCGGCTCGACACGCTGATCTCGCGCTTCAAGCTCGACCTCGCGGTGGACCCGGCCGAGATCGAGGCCGACCCGGACGCTGGCCTCGTCGCCCGGACGTACGCCGAATACGAGCGCGAAATCGAGCGACGCGGCGGCCTCGACTTCGATGACCTCGTCGCCCGCGCATTGCGCCTGCTGGAGTCTGAGCCGGACGTCCTCCAGGCGTGGCGCGGCCGATGCGGCCACCTGCTGGTCGACGAGGCCCAGGATCTCGATCGCAGCCAGCTTCGCATGGCGTTGCTGCTGATGGCCCCGGCAAACCGGGTCTTCTTCGTCGGCGACGACGACCAGAGCATCTACGGTTGGCGACTGGCCGATGTCCGGCGGCTGCTGAATCTCGCCGCAGAGGCGCTGCCCGGCCTCCTGCGGGTGGACCTCGAAACCAACTATCGCTGCCCGGCCGTGGTCCTGGCGCGCGCGGTCCGGCTCGTGGAGCACAACCGGGAGCGATTCGCGAAGGTGATCAGGCCCGGCCCGAAGGCCGCGGGGCGGCTCCTGCTCGCCCCGTCGGCGGCCGACGAGATCCAGCTCGCCGCGGCGATTCTCACGTCGTGGCCGGCCGACGACGGCAGTCGGGCGGTCCTGGCCCGCACCAACCGCGAGCTGCTGCCGGTCGCCGCGGCAGCGCTGCGACTCGGTGTCCCGTTCCGCGCGGCGGACCTCGTGCTCCCTGTCGAATCGCCGATCGTGGACGAGCTGCTGGCCGAAATCGCCAATACGGATTCCGGGCTGCCGCTGCTCGTCCGCGTCGGGCGGGTCCGTCGGGGGATCGCCCGCGCGGCGGCCGCCCTCGCGGGCGCCGCCCCTCCCGTCGACGATTCGGACGGCCCAGATCGAGCGGCTGTCGCAACGGCGCTCCTCGGCTGGGCCGCCGGCTGCCTCGACCTGGCCGACCTCCGTGCCGGCGTCGCGTGGACGCGGCAGCGTCTGGCGGAGCTGCGGCGCGACGAGGCGCCACTGGTGCTGGCGACCGCCCACGGCACCAAGGGCCTCGAGTTCGATCATGTCGCGGTCATCGGCCTCGACGCCGTTCGATTCCCGAGCGCTCGATCGGTTGCGGAGGCCGCCGAGCCGGAGCTGGCGTTGGAGGAGGAGCGGCGGCTGGCGTACGTCGCCTGGACGCGCGCTCGACGATCGCTGACCCTCGCCTACGACCCCGGCCTGCCCTCCCCCTTTCTGCTCGAGGCCTTCACCGCCGAGGAGCTGGGCCTTCCGCCAGCCGTGCCGCTACGCTCCGCGTGACGTGACCGCCATTCCATCGCTCGGCCCGAGAGGCGAGGGCTGGGTGATCCTGCAGTTCGCCTGCCTGGGGCTCGTCGTCGCGGCGGTGAACACCGCTCCTCCGGCGCCAGGGGGTGCGCTCCTCGATGCGGCGCGTGTGGCCGGCTCAGCGCTGGTCGCGCTCGGCGCGTTCGGCTTCGGCTGGGGTGTCGTTCAGCTGGCTCGCGCCCGGGCGCTCACCGCACTGCCGCATCCCGTGGCCGGGGCGTCGCTCGTGCGCGAGGGTCCCTACCGCTTCGCTCGCCATCCGATCTACGGCGGCTTGATCGTCGGCTCGCTCGGCCTCGCGCTCCTCAACCCATGGCTCGGCAGCGTTGCGGCGGTCGGGCTGCTGGCCGTCGTCCTCGACCTCAAGCGTCGCCGCGAGGAGGCGTGGCTCGTCGAGCGCTATCCCGCCTACGAGGCATACGGCCGGCAAACCAAGGCCCTGGTCCCGTTCGTGTACTGAGGACGGCGGCGGCGCACTGCCCGTCGCCCCAGCC
>VEOW01000117.1 GCA_012026785.1 Chloroflexota bacterium
GTCCCCGTGCCCGCCGGTCCCCTCCTCATGCCCGACCGTCCCCTGACAGGCGACAGATTCGAGCTTCCACCGTCGCAGTGTCCCTCGTGAGGGAACACAACGACGTCATTCGAGCCCCCCAAGGCTCAGAATCGGTCGTATCGTCACCTGAGAGGTGACACGACGACCCTCGGCCGTCGTGAGTGACCCCTGCCAGGGGACGGCACGACCTCGCGAGGCGTCCCGTGGCCACGGGAGCCATGTACGCCGTCGCCGGGATCAGCCGCGGTGCGCCTCCCAGCGTGCGATCGCCTTCAGCAGCCGGTCGCCCGCCTCGAGGAACGGCTCCGTCAGCTCGCCGGGGAGCGTGTCGCGAACCGAGTCCTTCGGGCCGAAGGCAGCCCGGCAGAGCCGCGCGGTGGCCCTCAGGTCACGGAGCGGGTCGTCACGAAGGCGATCCGGGAGCGGGGACAGATAGCGGATCCAGCGCTCGGTCTCGCGCTCTCGCGCGGCTGCCAGGAGCCGGTCGGCGGCGCGGGCCGCCTCGAGCGCGGCCGCGTCGACTTCCGGGACCTCGTGCCGTGCTGGCGGCCGCGATGCGGGACTCACGCCGCGATGGTAAGAGACCTCGGCGGCCGGGCCGCCGAGGTCTCGTGTCGCGGAGCGCCCGTCGAGGGGCCTGGAACGCTACTTGTGCAGCTGCGCGCGGACCGCCCCGGCAGGGAAGTCGGTCGTGTGGACGTTGACGTAGTAGGAGCCCGGATCCTGGCGGATCGCCTTGATGAGGTCCGCCTCGCCGGTCGTGCAGCCGCTCGCCTCGCCGCTGGCATCCGCGGCGCTCAGGGGCACGACGACGGGGCCGGGCGACCCGGGCGGTGCGATATGGATGTGGGCTGCGACCGCCGGCAGGGTGATGTCCTCGACGACGTAGAACCAGCAGATCTCCTCCTGGCCCTGGTTCAGCCAGAACCAGGCCGTGCCGCTGCCGTCGGCATCGCCCGGCCCGGGCGCCTCCTGCGCACCGTCCATCGACACGACGAACGGCCGGCCGCCGGCCGCGGCCGCCATCGGCAGGGCCAGCAGGAGCACGGCGGCGATGGTCAGAGCGAGCTTGCGCATGGCGGGCTCCTTCTCCTTCGAGCGAGATGACGGCGCGCCGCAGGTTGCGCTCGGGCGGCGCACCCCTCCAATACGGCTGGATACGGCCGGGAGGGGCTGCCGGATCTCGCTACCGGGCCGCGGCGACCTTCCGTCTCGACCCGGCCGACGGCCGCGGCAGGGCCCGGACGCGCCCGGCCGCCTCGGCGAAGGTCACGTCGCTGAGCGGCACCAAGGGCTCGCCCCGCAGGACTCGGGCGAGGTACTCGCCCGTCGCCGAGCCCCGGACGCGGGCGATCGCCTCGGGCGGGCCCTCGGCGACGACCTGACCGCCCCGGGCGCCGCCCTCGGGTCCGAGGTCGATGATCCAGTCGGCCGTCTTGATGACGTCGAGGTTGTGCTCGATGACGACGACGGTGTTGCCCGTCTCGACGAGCCGGTGGAGCACCTGGAGGAGCTTCTCGACGTCGGCGAAGTGGAGCCCCGTCGTCGGCTCGTCGAGGACGTACAGCGTCCGGCCGGTTGCCCGCCGCGACAGCTCGGTCGAGAGCTTGACGCGCTGGGCCTCGCCGCCCGACAGCGTCGTCGCCGGCTGGCCGAGGTGGATGTACCCGAGCCCGACGTCGTTGAGCGTCTGGAGCTTGGCCCGGACCTTCGGGACGGCCGAGAAGAATTCGAGCGCCTCCTCGACCGTCATCTCCAGGACCTCGGCGATCGAGCGGCCCTTGTAGTGGATCTCGAGGGCTTCGCGGTTGTAGCGGGCGCCCTTGCAGACCTCGCACGGCACGTAGACGTCCGGCAGGAACTGCATCTCGATCTTGATGATCCCGTCGCCCTTGCAGTTCTCGCAGCGGCCGCCCTTGACGTTGAAGCTGAAGCGCCCCGGGCCGTAGCCGCGGACGCGAGCCTCGGGCGTCGCGGCGAACAGCTCGCGGATCGGCCCGAACAAGCCGGTGTAGGTGGCGGGGTTCGATCGCGGCGTCCGGCCGATCGGGCTCTGGTCGATCTCGATGACCTTGTCGACCAGCTCGACGCCCTCGAGGGCCTCGTGGGCCCCGACGGGCGCCCTGGCCGCGTACAGGTCGCGGGCGAGGGCGCGGTACAGGACCTCGGTCACGAGGGTGCTCTTGCCGCTGCCCGAGACGCCCGTGACGGCGATGAACGTCCCGAGCGGGAAGGCGACGTCGATGGCCTTGAGGTTGTGCTCCCGCGCGCCCCGGACGACGAGGCGCTTGCCGTTCCCCTTGCGTCGCTTCCCCGGGATCGGGACGGCCCGATCGCCGCGCAAATAGGCGCCGGTGATCGAGCGGGGCTCGTCGAGAACGGCTTCGAGGCGACCGTTGGCGACGATCTCGCCGCCGTGCTCGCCCGCCCCCGGCCCGATGTCGATGACCCAGTCGGCCGTTCGAATGGTCTCCTCGTCGTGCTCGACGACGAGGACGGTGTTGCCGAGGTCGCGCAGCCGCGTGAGGGTCGCGATCAGCTTGGCGTTGTCGCGCTGGTGCAGCCCGATCGACGGCTCGTCGAGGATGTACAGGCAGCCCATCAGCGTCGTGCCGATCTGCGTCGCGAGGCGAATCCGCTGGGCCTCGCCGCCGCTCAGGGTCTGGCTGGTTCGATTGATCGTCAGGTAGTCGAGCCCGACGTCGACGAGGAACCCGAGGCGGGCTCGAATCTCCTTGAGGACCTGGTAGGCGATCGTCCGCTCGCGCTCGGTGACCCGGGACGGGAGCGTGTTGGCCCACTCGAGCGCGTCGGTGATCGAGAGGTCGGCGACGGCGCTGATGTCCCGACCGTCGACGGTGACGGCCAGGGCCTCCGGTCGAAGGCGCTTGCCGCCGCAGGCCGGGCAGGGTCGCTCGACCATGTACTTCTCGAGCTCGGTCTTGATGTACTCGCTGTCGGTCTCGCGGTAGCGCCGCTCGAGGTTCGTGACCGCGCCCTCGAAGTGGGCCGTGTAGGAGTTCTCGCCACGCTCGTGGCGGTAGCGGATCACGACCGTCTCCGCGTCGCGCGGCGCGTACAGCAGGTAGTCGACGGCCTCGAGCGGCAGGTCCCGGACCGGCACGGTTGGGTCCCAGCCGTGCTTTCGGAAGATCGCCTCGCTGATCTTCAGGCGCCAGCTTGCGTCGGTCGGCAGGCGCGACCACGGCACGACGGCCCCCTGCAGCACGCTCTTGCCCCGGTCCGGGATGACGAGTGCCGGGTCGATCTCCAGTCGCGTGCCCAGGCCGGTGCAGGTCGGGCAGGCCCCATGGGGCGAGTTGAACGAGAAGCTTCGCGGCTCCAGCTCGTCGATCGTCGTTCCGTCGTAGGGGCAGGAGTAGCGCTCGCTGTAGCGGCGCTCCTCGAAGGGCGCGTGTTCGCCCTCTCGGGCTGCCGGGGCGATCAGGACGACGCCCTCGCCGAGGCGAAGCGCGGTCTCGATCGAATCGGCCAGGCGCGGCCGGTCGGGGTCTTCCAGCGCCGCACCGGTGGCGGGGTCCAGGGGCCTTCCTCGTTCGTCCCGCTGCCATTCCGGCGGCGCCTCGGCGCGGCGCACGACGTAGCGGTCGACGACGACCTCGATGGTGTGGCGCTTGTACTTGTCCAGCCGCGGCGCCTCGGCCAGGTCGTAGGTCTCGCCGTCCACCCGGACGCGCACGAACCCCTGGCGGCGGGCGGCCTCGAAGATCCGGTCGCCCTCGGTCTTGCGATCCTTGACCAGCGGCCCGAGGACGAGCAGCCGGCTGCCTTCCGGCAGGCTGAGCACCTGGTCGACGATCTGCTGGACGCTCTGGCGCTCGATCTCCCGGCCGCACACGGGGCAGTGCGGGTGGCCGATCCGGGCAAACAGCAGCCGCAGATGGTCGTAGATCTCGGTGACCGTGCCGACGGTGGATCGCGGGTTCCGGCTCGCGCCCTTCTGGTCGATCGAGATCGCCGGACTCAGGCCGTCGATCTGGTCGACATCGGGCTTCTCCATCTGGCCCAGGAACTGGCGCGCATAGGCGGAGAGGCTCTCGACGTAGCGCCGCTGGCCCTCGGCGTAGATCGTGTCGAACGCAAGGCTGGACTTGCCGCTGCCGCTCAGTCCGGTGATCACGACGAGCCGGTCGCGCGGGAACTCGACGGTGACGTTCTTCAGGTTGTGTTCGCGAGCGCCGCGAACGACGATGGTCTCCTGGGGCACGTCGCGCAGTGTACGCGAATCTCCCCAAACCGAACAGATGTTTCACCGCTCCGTCGTCCACGAGGCGCTCGCGCCCCGGCGCCTCCGCCCGACGGCCCGGACCACCCGATTCGGTCGCCTGTACCCTGGGAGGTGACACCTATGGGCTCACGCCGTCGCCTCGTCCCCTGTGAGGGGACACAACGACGTCGTCTGAAGCTTCCGTGGCTCGAAACTGGTCGTTCTGTCACCTGAGCGATGACACGACGGCGGCCGGCGGTCGTAACTGACCCCTCCCAGGGGACACGGCGTCAAGATGCCCGGGGAAAAGGGACAGGACGCCGAGTAAGCCGCCGGTGAGCGGGCCGTGGTCAACTGTCGCGATGTCGAAGTCGCCAGCCGAGCTGGCCGCTGAGCGTGCCGCTACGGTTCGGGCCAGGCTCCTCCATGACCTGCGGACGCTGTGCGCCGACGCGGGGATCAGCATCCGCGAGCTTAGCCGTGCGAGCGGCGTGCCGAATGGCTATCTCGCCCGGGTGTTCCAGGGCGAGGCTCAGCCATCGCTCGAAACCTATGCGAAGCTGGGGGGCCCGCTCGGCGCAGACCTGTCAGCGCGGCTGTATCCCAACACCGGCCCGGAGATCCGGGACCGACACCAGGCGGGCATTCTGGAGTGGCTGCTCGGTGTGTTGCACCCGCGGTGGAGGCCGTTCTCCGAGGTGCGGGTGTGGCAGCCGTCGAAGGGTTGGATTGACGCCGTGCTTCACGAGGCGAGAGCCACCTTGGCCGTCGCGACGGAGATCGAATCGGAGCTGCGGCGGCTGGAGCAGCAGGTGCGGTGGCACGAGGAGAAGGCGCTGGCCCTGCCGTCGTGGCGCGACTGGGAGGAGCTCGGCGAACCCGCGATTTCGCGGCTCTTGATCGTCAGGCGAACCCGGGCCACTCGGGCGGTGGCTCGGGAGTTCGCACGGCAGCTGGCGCTCGCCTTTCCCGCGCACCCGGACGATGCGATGGCCGCGCTGACCGGGACGACGCCGTGGCCCGGGCCGGCCCTGGTGTGGGTGACCGTGGACAAGCGAGGGGTGCGCTTCGCGCCGGGGCGCTAACCGTCGATCGGCACCCGGTGGAGCTCGAGCAGGTTCGGGGCGCCCCCAGCGAGGGTCGTCGAGGCGACGAGGACGACCGCGGAGGCAGGCCCGATGGCAGGATCGCGGCGCAGCGCGGTGCGAAGCGCCGCGAGGCGTCCGGGGATGGGTACGGGATCGGCGAGGGACCGCGGCACGACGCCATGGACCAGGGCGAGCCGCGCCACCGTCCCGGGCTCCGGGGAGAAGGCCACGATCGGCACCGACGGCCGAAGCGATGACAGGAGCCGCGCCGTGCGGCCGGTCGAGGTGTAGCAGGCGATGGCGGCCACCTCCGCCTCCGCATCGGCCAGGGCGACCGCGGCATACGCCAGCGAACCGGCGTCCGAGCCGGTCGGCGCGCGTGCACCCCCGGGCAGATAGTCGCGCCCGTGCTCCTCGCACCACCGCGCGATGCGCACGGCGGCATCGGCGGCGAGCGCGGGGAACTGCCCGATGGCCGTCTCGGCGGAGAGCATGATCGCGTCCGCGCCATCGAACACCGCGTTCGCGACGTCGCTCACCTCGGCGCGCGTCGGCCGGGGCGCCGCGATCATCGACTCGAGCATCTGCGTGGCGACGATCGTCGGGACGCCTCGGTCCAGGGCGCGCCGGACGAGCTGCTTCTGGACGAGCGGGACCTCCTCGAACGGCAGCTCCACGCCGAGGTCGCCGCGGGCGATCATCACCGCCGCGACGCCGTCGAGGATGTCGTCGAACCGCTCGATGGCCGGCCGCGTCTCGACCTTGGCGACGATCGGCGGGCCGTCGGGCCCGAGGACCCGCCGAAGCGCCGCGACGTCGGCGGCTCGACGGATGAACGACTGGGCGACGTAATCGAACCCGAGCTCGATCGTCGTTCGAGCGTCCGATCGGTCCTTGGCCGTCAACGGGCCGCCCGACCGCCGCTCGGACGGGATCCCGACCCCCGTCCGGGATCGAATCGTGCCGCCCCGCACCACCTCCGTGACGACCGCATCCGCCTCGACCCGCTCGACCCGCAGCTCGCCCGCCCCGTCGCCGAGGAGGATCCGATCGCCGACTCGCAGATCCGTGGTGAGCCTCGGGTACGCAACGCCGGCGCCGGCGGCGTCACCGGCCTCGACGGCGCGTGCAGTCGAGAGGCGGAAGGTCCCGCCGGGGGTGAGCTCGGCGGATCCCGCGGCCAGCTCGCCGATCCGGATCTTGGGGCCGGACAGATCGGCCAGCGCGGCGACGGGTTGACCGCCACGCTCGCTCGCGTGGCGAATCGCACGCAGTGCCCGCCCCCGCGTCTCCGCCGTGCCGTGCGAGAAGTTCAGCCGCGCGACGTCCATGCCGGCCGCCACGAGCTCCGCCTCGCGGCCCTCGGTGGACGGCCCGAGGGTGCAGACGAGCTTGGTCCGACGCGCGGGACGAGGCGGTGCGTCGACGGCGGCGGGCGTCATCGACCCACTGTACCGGGCGCCGGTCAGATGACCCCGATCGCGATCGTGTTCGACAGCCCCCCGATGAGCCCGGCCATGATCGCCACCCCGATGATCACGCCCGTCATCCGGCTCGACGGGCGCCGGGCGGTGATGA
Organism: Chloroflexota bacterium; assembly: GCA_012026785.1. Classification (GTDB taxonomy): domain Bacteria; phylum Chloroflexota; class Limnocylindria; order Limnocylindrales; family CSP1-4; genus UBA5189. The sequence continues at coordinate 6,916 of VEOW01000117.1, forward strand.
CGACCGTCGCCGCCACGAGGGTGACGAGGGCGATCTTCGCGACGGCCACGATCGGCAGGCCGTAGGCCGAGTACAGGAGCGCCACGAGCGGGTTGGCCTCGGCGTCCGGGCCGACGCGGCGCATCATCTCTGCGAAGGTCGCGAAGTCGAGCAGCTGCGCCGCGAGGATCGTGAGCAGCGCGGCGGCGAGGGTGACCATGGAGACAAGTCTCCACGAGCCGCCCATCGGGCGCTTATCGGCCGATCACGTGCGCCTTACGCGACGACGACAGCGGCCCGACGCAGCTTTGACCGCGCCCCTCCCCTACCGAAGCCGGAAGAGCGCAGCGAGCGACGAGCCGTCGGCCGTGACGACCGTGACCTGCCAGCAGGTGTCGGGTTGGCGCGGCGCGAGCCAGCTCCAGGCGAACCCACCGCCGCCGTGCCGGAGCGGGCTCCGCGACGACGCCGTGGTCACCGCTGTCAGCGCCAGGCCGTCTCCGCAGCCGACCTGCGCCTGGAGCAGCCCGACGACGGCATCGACCGAGGTGATTTCGACGGTCCCGGCGAGGACCTCGAACCGCAGCTGGACGGGCGTTCCACCCTTGGCGGTGTTCCAGCCGCTCATGTCCAGCCCATCGAACCCGACGAGGGTCCACGGCAGCACGGTGTACGACAGCGTCGCCGTGGCCTCGTTGCCGGCCACGTCAGTCGCGGTGGCGCCGAGCGCGTGCGTGCCGACGGCGTCGGAGTAGCCGCTGACGAGGCACGTCGCGAGACCCGACACGGCGTCATCGGCCGTGCAGCTGGGCGCCGCGGGCACGAACCAGAAGTCGTAGGCGCCACCGTCGAGGAGGTCGCCGACGAACGCGACCGCCGACGGGGGCGCCTGGTCGACGTCGAACGAGACGGCATCGAAACCGGCGTTGCCGGCGCCATCGAACGCCGTGCATTCGAGCGCATGCTGGCCGTCCCCGAGGACGAACGAGTCGCCGCCCGGATCGAGCGACCCGACGTCGACCCCGCCGTCGGTGCACGTCAGGGCAGTCGCCCCGACGAGGTCGGCCGTCGAGACATCGACCGTCAGGCCGGGCAGGCCGTCATTCGAGGCGAGGTTGAACCAGCCGCTGGAGCCAGCCGTCTCGGTCGTCGAGATCGTCACGCTCGGCGCGGTGGTGTCGACGACGGTCACCGTGAACGACCCGTTGGTGGTCGAACCATCGGCGTCGGTGACGCTGCAGGTCACGGTCGTCGTGCCCAGCGCGAAGGTTGAACCCGAGGCGTGATCGCAGGCGGCGGTCGGGTCGGGGTCGTCCTCGGCATCCGTCGCCGCGACGCTGAACGAGACCGGTGCGCCGGCGGGCGACGTCGCCTCGGCGGTGATCGGATCCGGGAGGTCGAGGGTTGGCGGGGTGTTGACGGTGGACGGGTTGCCCGTCACGGTGTTGAGGTCGGACGAGCCCCGGTAGTAGTCGTTGCCCGGGTAGGGGGTTCGAAGCTGGTACGTCCCGGCGCCCGGCATCGTGAGGCTGGGCGTTCCCATCGTCGTCCCACCGCCGCCGACGAACGCGGTTACCGGCCCCGCGACAAGCGTTGTGTTGGTGGCGTCATAGAGGGCGAAGCTGACCGGGCTCGAGGCGCCGATGTTGATGTCCGGTAGGTAGAGGCTCGTGCCGGCGAACATCCCGAGATCCTCGTCGGCGACGGTCGCGGCCAGCGCGAGCGGCGCTCCCGCCTCGCCGGCGAGCCCGCCCGTATACGTCGTGGTCGTGTCCTCGTGGTCGATCGTCAGGCCGCCGTCGAGGACGACCGCGTCGGGCGTCAGCGTCGTCGTCATTCGAACGTCGAAGACGCCGGCGGGGACGCTGATCGAACCGGCCCCTCGGCCGGCCTTCCAGACGACCGAGAAGTTGACGGAGCAGGTCGAGGTGCAGCCGCTCGAGCTGGTCGTGAACCGGAAGCTCGTCGTCACGGTCGCGACGGTCGTGAAGTCCGAGCCGCCGACGGGCCGCAGCGCGAAGGTCGCGGTGTAGCTCTGGGTCGTCGTCGGGCAGAGGTCAGCCGGGTCGACGCCGTTTACGCAGGTGTACGAGCCGCGGAAGGTCACGTGATCGCTGTAGTCGATCGTCGTCGGCGTGGGACTCGATTGGGTGACGCCGTACACCTGGGCGGCCGCCACGGGCGCGGCGAGCACGAGCGAGGCGGCCAGCACTCCCGCGAGATTCGCCACGGTCCAGCGCCGGATGCCGTGAGCGCGCATTCGAACCCCCTCCGAAAACGACCCTCGGATGGAGGCTCGTAGCCGCCGCGGTGGATGAAGTCAGGCGATGAGTCCGGTTCGAGACGGCGGGCACGAGCCGTTGTACCCGCGATTCCGCCGTGACAGGCCGTTCCGCGCTAGGCCCCGATCGTCCGCCTGTCCTCCCCCGCAGGGCCCATGCACCGAGGCACCACCGGCTCGGTCATTGGCGATCGCGGTAGAGCCGCGACGCCTCGGCCCGGTTGCGCACGCCGAGCTTGTGGAGCAGGTTGCTCACGTGGGTCTCGACCGTTCGGACGGAGATCCCCAGCGCGTCGGCCGCCTCGCGGTCGGTCATGCCGCCGGAGATCATTCGAAGCACCTCCGATTCGCGGCTCGTGAGCCGGTCGAGGCCCTGCGCACCTGCGCCGGGCGGGGCGCCTCGACTCCGCGCCAGCTCCCCGACGACCTCGGCCGCAAGCCGCCGCGGCATCGCGAGGGCGCCGTCGCGCGCCCCGCGGATCGCCCGCACGAGGGCGTCCGGCGTCATGTCCTTGGTGAGGTAGCCGGATGCTCCGTGGCGTATCGCATCGAACAGGTCCCGGCGTGCCGAGGACACCGTCAGCATCACGAGCTTCGAGTCCGGCAGTCGAGGGGCCAGCTCGCGGACGAGCTCGATGCCGCTCATGCCGGGCAGGTCGATGTCGATCAGGATGATGTCCGGCTTGAGCTCGAGGGCCAGCGGCAGGGCCTCCTCTCCCGTGCCGGTCTCGCCGACGACCTCGATGTCCCTGGCCGTGATGGCCTGCCGTACCGCCGAGCGGACCAGGGCGTGGTCCTCGACGAGCATGACCCGGGTAACGGTCACGCTGGTGCCCATTCGCCTGCCTCCCCCGTTGTTTCGATCGGCGCTGCCAGGATGACGGTCGTCCCGCGACCGGGCGTGCTCGTGACGTCGAGGCGCCCGCCGATGACCGCGGCTCGTTCCCGCATCCCCCGAATCCCGAACCTCGTGGCGTCGACGTCGTCGACGTCGAACCCGCGGCCATTGTCGGCCACCGAGATCTCGATCGTCGAGTCGCGGCGACGTGCCGTGACGATCACCTCCGAGGCCTGGGCATGCTTGGCCACGTTGGCGAGCGCCTCGACGACGATTCGCAGCACCTCCGCCGCAGCCCGCGGCCGGAGGCTCGGGATGTCCGCGGCGCCCTCGAAACGGGTCGCGATCCCGGCACGCTCGCCGAAGTCGGCGACGTAGGCGTCCAATGAGCCGCCGAACGGCAGCTCCCCGTCGAGGCCGGCCCGAATCGCGGTCAGGGCAACGCGCGATTCGCCGAGCGCCCGATCGACCGCGTTGCTGAGCTCTCCGGCGAGCTCGCGAGCATCGCTCGGCAGCCCGTCGAGCTGGGCGAGGCGGCCCGACTTGAGCTTCGCGAACCACAGCTCCTGGGCCAGGCCGTCGTGCACCTCGCGGGCCAGCTGGGCCCGGGTCTCCAGCGCCACCCGCTGGACCTCGACGTGGCGCAGCTCCTCCAGCCGCACGTTCGCTCGTCGGAGCGCCCGAACGTCCGACCGGAGCTGGGCCTCGATGCCGACCAGCAGGATGATCGAGAAGGCCGCCCGCAGCAGGTCATCGGTCACGACGGCCGGGGAGTAGATGCCCGGCAGGATCGCCCAGTGGAGCTGGCTGAACGCGGCCACGATCAGCGCGATCGAGAGGTACCCGGCATAGCGCCGGTTCCCACGCCGGTACAGCCGCCGGTGCAGGCCCGCGCCCCACAGGTAGAGCCCCGCGATGACGGCCTGGAACACGAGCCCGACCGGGGTCATTCCCGGCCTGCCACCCGGCTCGCCGCGCAGCGCCGCAAACCCGGCCTCGTCCATGATGGCCGGCAGGCTGGCCTCGATCGCGGGCAGCAGCGCGATCACCATGACGATCGCCACCGTCGGGACCGCCGCGATGACCAGGGAGGACAGCGGTCGGGCGCCCGACGGCCGGAGGGCCTGCCACGCAGCGACGATGAGCAGGATCGGCGTCAGGGCCCGAGCCAGGCTCCACGCATAGAGCGGCCACTGCTGCGGCGCTTCGAGTGACAGGCCGAGCGGACCGGCCAGGCCGAGGATGGCCAGGATCACGAGCAGCCCGCGCGACGCCAGGACGACGAGGAACGCCGACGCTTCGAGCGCCGCCGGTCGCTCCCCGAACTCCGAGAACCGCGTCCAGGCGAGGCCCGCCGCGCCCGCCCCCGCCAGGGCACCGATGGTGTTGATTGCGACGTCGAGGGCGGCGCTCGAGACCGACAGGTCGAGCGCGATGGCCACCGAGCTGATGGCCGCCAGCAGGGCGACCGACCCCGTGAAGACGAGATCGAAGGTCCCCCCGCTCGCGCCCGGGCGCAGCCGGGTACGACCCGTCGCAGCCGATCCCGCGCCAGCCGTTGCCCTCATCGGCCCCGGACTCTAGCAGCGCCCGACGCCGGCGCGAGCGGTCGGGTGCGTCTCGGGGCCCCTTCGGATCAGCGCCGCCGCCGCGGCGGCCGGGTCCCCGTCCTGCGTCGAATGTTGGGCGTGACCGTTCGATCCCAGGTCGGTCGATCGAGCCAGCGGGCCTGCCAGCCACCCTCGTCTTCGTGCTCGTCACGGATGCCCGGCAGCCAGTCTGCGGCCGTGCCCTCGGCCGGCCCGTCCACGGCTTCGACCGGCTCGGCCTCCGCAGGCAGGACCGTCACTGACGACACCTCGAGCACCGAGCCCGGCGCGTCCGTGTCGGCGGTCCCGGCAACGAGCGCCCGGACGTCCTTCCGGCGGCCGCCCGAGGTTCGAGCGCCCGCGGCTCGGGACGCCTCGGAGGTGAGATTCGCCGCTCCCCCACCCGCCTTGGCCGCGGCGGCCTCGGCCGCCCGGGCCACGATCGCCGACTGGTCCTGCTCCAGGACCCGCAGCCGGATCCCCTGGATCTCATCCCGGAGCGCCGCCGCCCGTTCGAACTCCAGCTCCTTGGCGGCTGCCCGCATCTCGGCCTCCATTCGCGCCAGCAGCGCCTCCACCTTGGAGCGGTCGAGCTCGGCGATCCGGCTCGCCAGCTGCTCGCGCTCGGAGGTGTAGACGACGGTCGATTCGGCGACCGAGCGCAGCTGGTCGTTGAGGTCGCGGATGCCCTTGACGATCGTCGCCGGCACGATGCCCTTTTCGCGGTTGTAGGCCACCTGGACCGCCCGGCGGCGGTTCGTCTCATCGATCGCCGCGCGCATCGACTCGGTGACCGTGTCGGCGTACATCACGACCTCGCCGCCGACGTTCCGGGCCGCCCGGCCGATCATCTGGATCAGTGACCAGGCGCTCCGCAGGAAGCCCTCCTTGTCGGCATCGAGGATCGCCACGAGGGTGACCTCGGGCAGGTCGATGCCCTCGCGCAGCAGGTTGATGCCGACGACGACGTCGAAGACGCCGAGCCGCAGGTCGCGCAGGATCGCCACCCGCTCCAGCGTGTCGACCTCCGAGTGCAGGTACTGGACCTTGACCCCGAGCTCGCGGAGGTAGTCGGTCAGGTCCTCGGCCATCCGCTTGGTCAGGGTCGTCACGATCGCCCGCTCGCCGCGATCGACGCGGACCTTGATCTCCTCGAGCAAGTCGTCGATCTGGCCGTCGGTCGGCCGGACGCTGATCTGGGGGTCGACGATGCCCGTCGGTCGAACCAGCTGCTCGGCGATCCGCTCGGCCTTCTCGAGCTCGTACGGCCCCGGGGTCGCCGACATGTAGACGGCCTGGTTGACCTGGCCCTCGAACTCCTCGAACGTCAGCGGCCGGTTGTCGAGCGCCGACGGCAGCCGGAACCCGAAGTCGACGAGGATCTCCTTGCGGGTCCGGTCGTTCTTGTACATCCCGACGACCTGGGGGATCGTCATGTGCGATTCGTCGACGACGAGCAGCCAGTCCGGCGGGAAGTAGTCGAGGAGGGTCCAGGGCCTGCTGCCTGCCTCGCGACGGGACAGGTGCCGCGAGTAGTTCTCGACGCCCGAGCAGAAGCCGAGCTCGCGGATCATCTCGAGGTCGAACGTCGTCCGCTGCCGCAGACGGGCGCCCTCGAGGTCGCGGCCTTCGCCCTCCAGCTGCCCGACCCGCTCCTCCATCTCGGCCTCGATGTCGACGATCGCTGCGCGGAGCTTGTCGGCTGGCGTCACGTAGTGGGACGCGGGGTAGACGTTGACCTCCTTGCGCTCGGTCAGCAGCTCGCCGGTCAGCGGATCGAGCTCGGTGATCCGCTCGACCTCGTCGCCGAAGAACTCGACCCGCACGAGGCGCTCCTCGCTGGCCGGCTGGAACTCGAGGGTGTCGCCGCGGACCCGGAAGCGGGCTCGGCCGACGTCGGTGTCGTTGCGCTGGTACTGGAGGTCGACGAGGTGGCGCAGCACGCCGTCGCGGCGGTACTGGCCGCCCTGGCGCAGCCGCAGGACCGTCGCGCCGTAGTCGACCGGGGCGCCGATGCCGTAGATGCAGCTCACGCTGGCGACGACGATGACGTCCCGCCGCTCGAACAGGGCGTGGGTCGCCGCGTGCCGCAGCCGGTCGATCTCGTCGTTACGGCTCGAGTCCTTCTCGATGTACGTGTCGGTCCGGGGCAGGTAGGCCTCGGGCTGGTAGTAGTCGAAGTAGCTGACGAAGTACTCCACGGCGTTGTCGGGGAAGAAGTCCCGGAACTCGGCGTACAGCTGAGCGGCCAGGGTCTTGTTGTGGCTGAGCACGAGCGTCGGCCGATTGACCGCCTCGATGACCTTTGCCACCGTCATCGTCTTGCCGGTGCCCGTCGCCCCGAGCAGGACCTGGTGGCCAAGGCCGCGCCTGACACCATCGGCCAGCTTGTCGATGGCCTGGGGCTGGTCGCCGGTCGGTTCGAACGGCGCGACGAGGCGGAAGTCGGGCACGCTCGAAGTCTAGCACCGCGAGCGTGATTGCGAACGGGTGTTCGTGTTCCGGAGCCCGTATCCGCCCGGACCGTTGTGCTCGAGGGCTGGTACCACCCGCCCATATCTCCGCCGGTGCCGCCTGTCGACACTGGCCCCGGTCACGCAGGCCGTTCGCGCCTGCCATGGCCCGGGTCGGCCCGAGCAGGCGTCGCCCCGCAGGTCGCAGGACGCGCTCGCGGAGGATCACTCGACCCCATGGAGATGGAGTACAAGGACACCAGCCGTCGCGGCAAGGTCATCGTGATCCTCGGGGTCGTGCTGGCCCTCGTCGCCGGAGGCGCGTCCTTCTATCTCCTGAACCAGGCTCAGCAGGAAGCGGGCGCGGTCGCGATCCCGCGCGTCGCGGTCGTCGTCGCCGCGGTCGGGATCCCCGCCCGGACCCCCGTCCAGGCCGCGCAGCTGGTGCTGCGCGAGGTGCCGCTCGACGCCGTCAGCCAGGCCGGCGTCGTGACCGACCCGAACCAGCTCGTCGGCAAGGTCCTGGCGATCCCGGTCCAGGCCGGCCAGCCGCTGTACGTCAACATGGTCGCCTCGGCCTCGTCGGGCTCGGGGTTCTCGATCCTCGGTCCCGCCGAGACGATTGCCCCCGATTCGGAGGCCTGGCGGGCGGTCTCGATCACGATTCCCGACGACCGCGCGGTCGGCGGCCTGCTCCAGCCCGGGCAGACGATCGACATCTTCATGACGACGACGATGACGGTCCGGCCGGACCTCCAGCCGGTCGGGATCTACTACTCCGACTTCGCGACCAAGGTGACCTACCAGGACGTGGTCATCCTCGCCCGGACCGGCGCGCTGTACGTCATTCGGACCTCGCTGGCGGGCGCCGAGGAGATCAACCACATGCTCGCCAGCGGGCAGGTCAACTTCAGCGCCGCACTGCGGCCCGACCAGGACGTCCGCTACGTCGACGTTCGAACGCTCGGCGCCACCACCTCCCGGATCCTCGAGAAGTACGGGCTGCCGTTCCCGCCCGTCTACCCCGATACCGACGGCCGGATCCCGCCGCAGCCCCCGGACGCGACGCCGGCCCCGCCGCCAGTCTCATATACA
>VEOW01000084.1 GCA_012026785.1 Chloroflexota bacterium
CCACATGAAGCGGCGGCCGTCGCGGTTCCGGAGGATGCCGCCCTCGCCGCGCACGGCCTCGGTCACCAGCAGGCCCCGGACCCCGGGCGGCCAGACCATGCCGGTCGGGTGGAACTGGACGAACTCCATGTCGATCAGCTCGGCCCCCGCGTCGTAGGCCAGGGCGTGACCATCGCCGCTGTATTCCCAGGAGTTCGAGGTCACCGAGAAGGCCCGCCCGATGCCCCCGGTCGCGAGGACGACCGCGCGGGCCGAGAACAGCACCGGCCGCCCGGTCGTTCGCCAGTAGCCGAACGCGCCGCAGACCCCGTGGGCACCCTTGATGAGGCGGGTGATGGTGCACTCCATGAACACGTCGATGCCCACCGCGACGGCCCGATCCTGGAGCGTTCGAATCATCTCCAGGCCGGTTCGATCGCCAACGTGGGCCAGTCGCGGGTGCGAATGGCCGCCGAACGGCCGCTGGAGGATTCGACCGTCCTCCGTCCGGTCGAAGACGGCCCCCCAGTATTCGAGCTCGCGGACCCGGTCGGGCGCCTCCTTGGCGTGCAGCTCGGCCATCCGGGGGTTGTTGATGAGCTTGCCGCCGACCATCGTGTCGCGGAAGTGAACCTGCCACGAGTCATCCGGCGCAACATGGCCGAGCGCCGCGGCGACGCCTCCCTCGGCCATGACGGTGTGGGCCTTGCCGAGGAGGGACTTGCAGACGAGGCCGACCGTGACCCCGGCATCGTGAGCCGCGATCGCGGCCCGGAGCCCGGCGCCCCCGGCGCCGATGACCAGGACGTCGACCGCGTGCGTCTCGATCGGCTCGCTCACCTGTGGCGCTCGATCACAGCAGGATCGCGGGATCCGCGATGACGCCCATCGCGAGCAGGTGGATGTAGATGTCCACGATGACGATCGAGAACAGGCTCGCCCAGGCCCAGACCATGTGGTTGGCGTTGAGGCCGGACAGGATGCGCCAGGCACCGTGTCGGGTCCGGTTGACCGTGCTGCAGGAGAAGCAGTCCAGCCGCCCACCGACGATGTGGCGCATCGAGTGGCACGACGTGACATAGCCCGTCAGCAGTGTGATGTCCACCACCAGCAGCACGCTGCCGAGCCCGATCCGGGCGCCGCTCTCGGGGAAGAACGAGGCGACGACCTCGATCCAGTGGATCGCCAGCAGCACCACCGCGAGGTACAGGAAGAAGCGGTGGAGGTTCTGGAGGATGAACGGCAGGGCGTTCTCCATCCGGTATCGGCGGTGGATCGTCGGCTCGCCGACGGCGCACGCCGGTGGGTCGGCGAGGTAGGCCCGGTAGTACGCCCGCCTGAAGTAGTAGCAGGTCACCCGGAACCCGATCGGGATCCAGAGGGTCACGATCGCGGGCGAGAGCCAGGCCGGGAAGCCCTCGCCGGACACGAACGGCGCGTAGAACGGCGACAGGTAGCCGTCGGCCTCGTGGGCAACACCGAAGACCGGCTCCCAGACGAGGGCGCTGAACGTGGCATAGAGGACCAGGACCGCCAGCCAGAAGCCGACGCTCAGTGGTGCGGCCAGCCAGGCATCGGCGCGACGGGTCGCTCCGAAGCCCTGGGCCGCGGTGCCGCGCGGCTTCAGGAGCGCCCGAAGGGAGGCGGCCTGGCCGGTCATGCCGGGCTGCCCGCCGGGAGCGTGCCGCTCGTCGCCGCGCTGCCGAGCCGCTCGATGACGGCGTCCGCGAACTCGCTCGTGCCGGCGCTGCCGCCGAGGGCATAGGTCACCCGGCGGCCCTCCGCGATCACCTCGCGGATCGCCGACTCGACGCGGCCGGCGGCGTCCGGGTAGCCGAGGTGGCGCAGCATCAGGGCGCCCGACAGCATCAGCGCGGTCGGGTTGGCCTTGTTCTGGCCGGCGTACTTGGGGGCCGAGCCGTGGACCGCTTCGAAGACGGCGCCGGTCTCGCCGATGTTCGCGCCGGGGGCGACGCCGAGCCCGCCCACCAGGCCGGCCGCGAGGTCGGACACGATGTCGCCGTAGAGGTTCGGCAGCACCAGCACGTCGTACAGGTCCGGCTTCTGGACGAGCTGCATGCACATGTTGTCGACGATCCGGTCCTCGAACTCGACCCGGCCCTCGTAGCCCGCGGCGACCGTTCGACAGGCCTCCAGGAATAGCCCGTCGGAGAGCTTCATGATGTTGGCCTTGTGGACCGCGGTGACCTTGCGGCGGCCGTTGGCGACGGCGTACTCGAAGGCGAAGCGAGCGATCCGCTCGGAGGCAGCCCGGGTGATGATCTTGATGCTCTCCGCGGCATCGCGGCCGACCATGTGCTCGATGCCGGCGTACAGATCCTCGGTGTTCTCGCGGACGATGATCAGGTCGATGTCGTCGTAGCGGCTCTGGACGCCCTTCATCGAACGCGCGGGGCGGAGGTTGGCATACAGCCCGAGCGCCTGGCGGAGCGTGACGTTGACGCTCCGGAAGCCGGCACCGATGGGGGTCGTGATGGGCCCCTTGAGGGCCACGCCATTGCGGCGAATCGAGTCGAGGACCTCGTCCGGGAGCGGCGTGCCGTGGCTGGCGATGGTGGCCTCGCCGGCGTCGACCGTCTCCCACTCGAGCGGTACCCCGGAGGCGTCGAGGACGCGGCGGGTCGCCTCCGCCAGCTCGGGCCCGATGCCGTCGCCGGGGATCAGGGTGACTCGGTGGACCATGGTCCGCATTCTAGCCGCGCGCATCGCCCCGGCAGGGTGGGTCTGACGGCCCGGATCGGTGTGACAGATAGACTGCCCTGCGATGCGGATCGGGATCACGCTGCCGCTCGCGACCGGCGACGCCGCCGACGGCGTCGTGCCGAGCTTCGAGGTGACCCGCGACTTCGCCCTGCGGGCAGAGGCAGCAGGCCTCGATTCGGTGTGGGTCTTCGACCACCTGATCTTCCGCTTCCCGGGCGAGCCGGACGAGGGACTTCACGAGGCCTGGACGACCCTGGCAGCGCTCGCGCCCATCGTGCCGCGCGTGGAGCTGGGTGCGCTCGTCATGTGCTCGTCGTTTCGAAACGCGGCGCTCATGGCCAAGATGGCCGGCACTCTCGACGACCTGTCCGGCGGCCGCCTGATCCTCGGCCTCGGCTCGGGCTGGCACGAGGCCGAGTACCGCGCCTTTGGCTTCCCGTTCGACCATCGGGTGAGCCGCTTCGCCGAGGATCTCGAGGTCATCGCCCGCCTCCTGCGCGGCGAGACCGTCTCGCTCGAGGGCGAGTACCGCCATTACGAGGCGGCCGAGCTCATCCCGCGGCCCCACCGGCAGGCCCCGATCCTCGTCGCCGCCAAGGGCCCCCGGATGCTCGAGCTGACGGCCCGCTGGGCCGACGCCTGGAACACCGCCTGGTTCGGGCGCGTGGACGACCTGCTACGGCGGCGGAATGCCGAGCTCGACGAGGCCTGCGACCGGGTCGGCCGCGATCCCCGCTCCATCCGCCGCACCGTCGGGCTGCGGGTCCACGAACCCGGCCGGCTCGGCGACGACGCTCGCGGCACCGACGCCTCGGAGGACGGGCTGGCGGACCTGTTCGACGAGCTGGCGGCCGAGGGCTTCGCGGACGGCTTGATCTGGTCGCTCGAGAAGTCGCCGGCGGCCCTCGAACGCATCAGTCGGGCGCGAGAGTTGCATCTCGCGAGGAGTTGAGGGGCGCGACGCCACCGCGCGGCCCACGTCAGCGTGCCCAGCGCGTTTCTGCCATTCGTCCATGTGGCGGTCGTTCGTCCCAAGATCTCGGTCAACCGCCCCCATGGCGGGCATATGACAGCGTCGAGACCCTGACTCACGTTCGGGACGGCGCTGTGCGTCCGGGCCGGGCTCGTCGAGCGCCCGCCACACGGTCGTTAGACAGAACCGCTCCCGGCCGCGCCCGCCGGTAAGGCCAGCACCGCCCCGCGCGCTACCATTCCGAACGCTCCCCGCGAACCCACGGCATCGACGCGCGCCCGCACCCAGCGACCGCTCACCAACTCCCACCCCGGAGGGCAGTACTCGCGTGAAGATCCAGGAAGCCGACGCCAAGCGGCTGTTGCTGGCCGAGGGCCTGCCGGTGCCCGCCTGGGAGGTGGCTCGCAGCCCGGCCGAGGCTCGGGCGGCGGCATCGCGACTGCTCCACGAGACCGGCCAGGTCGTCATCAAGGCCCAGGTCCTCGTCGGCGGCCGGGGCAAGGCCGGTGGCGTGAAGCTCGCGTCCAGCGACGACGAGGCGGAGCACGTCGCCGACGCGATCCTCGGGATGCAGATCAAGGGCATCACCGTTCGAAAGGTCCTGGTCGCCGCTGCGGCGGACATCGTCAAGGAGTACTACCTCGCGGCCGTCCTCGACCGGGGCGCGCGGCGGATCCTGTTGATGGGCTCCGCCGAGGGTGGCGTCGAGATCGAGCAGGTGGCCGCGGAGAAGCCGGAGGCGATCGTCCGGATCCATGCCGACCCGCTCCTCGGCCTGCAGGATTGGCAGGCTCGCGAGATGGCCTTCCGGCTCGGTCTGGGACGCCATCTCAAGGCCGCGGTCGCGATCGGCAAGGGCCTCGTCCGGACGATGCTCGTCAACGACGCGGACCTCGTCGAGATCAACCCGCTGGCCGTCGTGCGGGGCGGCGGCGCGCCGGGTGCCCCGGGCGGCGAGGAGCAGCTGGTCTGCCTCGACGCGAAGATCACCCTCGACGACTCGGCGCTGTTCCGGCATCCGACCCACGAGGCGATGCGCGATCCTGACGAGGAGGCCCCGGCCGACGCCGAGGCGCGCCGCCACGACATCAGCTTCATCCACCTCGACGGCACGATCGGCTGCATGGTCAACGGCGCCGGCCTGGCGATGACGACGATGGACCTCGTGAAGCGCGCCGGCGGCGAGCCGGCGAACTTCCTCGACATCGGCGGTGGCGCCAAGGCCGATCGAGTGGCAGCGGCCATGCGCCTCATCCTCGCCGAGCCCAGGGTCGAGGCGATCCTGGTCAACATCTTCGGCGGCATCACCCGCGGCGACGAGGTGGCGATGGGCCTCATCGAGGCCCGCCGGCAGCAGTCGCGCGACGTGCCCATGGTGGTGCGGATCGTGGGCACGAATGCGGAGGAGGCCGCGAGCCTCCTTGAGCAGGCCCATTTCGAGACCGCGACGACGCTCGACGAGGCGGCCCGCAAGGCCGTCGCGGCAGCCGCGTCGCAGTCCGCCGGAGGTGCGGCGTGAGCATCCTCATCGACCGCCAGACGCGCCTCGTCGTTCACGGCCTGACCGGGCGCGAGGGCTCGTTCCACGGCGGGGCGATGCTCGACTACGGCACCAACGTCGTGGCCGGCATGACCCCCGGCAAGGGCGGCCAGGCCGCGCTCGACGGCCGGGTGCCGGTCTTCGACACCGTCTCCGACGCGGTCCGGGAGACCGGCGCGAACACATCCTGCATCTTCGTCCCGGCGGGCGGTGCGCCCGACTCGATCCTCGAGGCCGTCGCGGCCGGGATCGGGACGATCTTCTGCATCACCGAGGGGATCCCGGCGCTCGACATGGTCCCGGTGGCCGCGGCCGTCGAGCGGGCCGGCGCCCGGCTCATCGGCCCCAACTGCCCGGGGGCGACCTCGCCCGGCCGGGCCAAGGTCGGCATCATCCCGGCCTCGATCCACCGCGAGGGTTCCGTCGGTGTCGTGTCCCGTTCGGGGACCCTGACCTACGAGGCCGTCCAGGCGATGACCGATGCCGGGATCGGCCAGTCGACCTGCGTCGGCATCGGTGGCGACCCGATCATCGGCAGCACGTTCCTCGACGTCCTGCGGCTGTTCGAGGCCGATCCCGAGACCGAGGCGATCGTGCTGATCGGCGAGATCGGCGGGGCGGCCGAGGAGGAGGCCGCGGCGTGGGCCGCCGAGCACCTCGCGGACGTGCCGAAGGTGGCCTTCATTGCCGGTCGGACGGCCCCGGAGGGCAAGCGGATGGGCCACGCCGGGGCGATCATCTCGGGCGGCTCGGGCACCGCGGCCTCGAAGGTCGCCGCGCTCGAGGCGGCCGGGTTCCGGGTGGCGGGGTCGCCGACCGAGCTGCCGCAGCTCCTCCGCGACGCCGGCTACCGCGGCTAGCCGCACGCCCGTGGCGACCTTCGACGAACGTGCGGCGACCTGGGACACGCCCGACCGAGTCGAACGCGCCCGCGCGATCGCCGAGCTCATCCGGGGTCAGGGGCTGCTGCCCCGTGGCGCGCGGACCATCGAGGTCGGTGCCGGGACGGGCCTTCTCGGCCTTGCCCTGGCGGACCACCTCGGCGAGCTCGTGCTCGCCGACAGCAGCGTCGGGATGCTCGAGACGGCCGACCGCAAGATCGCCGAGCGGGGCCTGGACCACGTGCGGACCCAGCGGTTCGACGTCGTCGATGGGTCGTCTGCGATCGGGGCCCCGTTCGATGCCGTGCTGTCACTGCTGATGCTCCACCATGTCGAGGACACGGCCGCGGCGCTCGGCGCGATGCACCGGCTTCTCGCACCGGGGGGAATCCTGCTCGCGGCCGATCTCGACACCGAGGATGGCTCCTTCCACGACCCGTCGGCAGAGGGCATTCACCACCACGGCTTCGATCGGGCGGCGCTCGGCGCCCTCGCCCGCGACGTCGGCTTCGAGGACGTTGCCTTCCAGACGGCGTTCGTGATCCGCGACGGCGGCGAGTACCCGCTCTTCCTGCTCGCCGCCCGCCGCGGCGGCGACTGACCCGGGCCGGGTTCGAATGGGCCTGTTGATGGACCTCCTCGCCGGCGATCCCCGCGAGGTGCTGCTGGCGGTTGCGCTCGAGGACGGCGGCGGACTGCGGGACACCGAGCGTCTCGGGGCGCACCTGTCGTTCGGTGGCTCGATGGACCCCACCTGGCTCGATCTCTTCAGCCAGGCGGTCCGGGCGGTGACCGGCCTCGCCGAGCCGTCGGACTTCCTCGACGCCCGACTGGAGATGGGTAACCGCGATGGGGCGATCGGCGAGCGGACGGTGGAGCGCATCGACGGCGCCTGGATCACGGCGATTGCCCGCGTCGACGACCGCGACCTCGATGCGATCGCCGGCCGCTGGATCGACCTCCTCGTGGACGAGCTGGGTGACCTGCCGCGCGAGGAGAAGCCGTGGATCCGGCAGCTGGCCGGCGAGCTCGTCGACTTCGCCCGCCGTGCCGACGCCGAGCCGGCGGTGATCTTCGCCTGGTCGCTCTGAGCCTGGCCGCGCCTCAGGCCGCCGGGTAGCCGAGGCTCCGCCAGGCCGGCCCGCCGGGCGCCTCGATGAGCTCCACGAGCACCCCGTGGCAGGACCGCGGATGGAGGAACGCGACCGGCCCCTCCGCCCCGCGCCGGGGTGCCGTGTCGATCAGCTCGACGCCGTCGATGCCGAGCCGGGTCAGCTCCTCGGTGAGATTCGGAACCTCGAAGCAGACGTGGTGGAAGCCCTCGCCCTTGCTGGCCAGGAAGCGCGCGACCCCCGTCGTGTCATCGGTGGGCTCGACGAGCTCGATCTTCGAATCGGCGGCGCTCAGGAAGGCGATCCGAACGCGGTCCTGGGGGATGTCCATGACGGTCTCGAACGGCAGGCCAAGGATGTCCCGGTAGAACGCGAGTGACTCCTCGAGGGATCGAACGACGATCGCCACGTGGTGGATCCGACCGCGGGCGACGAACGTCGGCGGCGGCGTGGGCGCCTGGCGTGTCCTGGCCATGGATGCCCTCCTCTCCTCTTCCCCGCTCAGACCGTGATCAGCTCGCGATGGACGCCCCAGGCCGCGCGCAGGCGGGCGGCGATCTCGCCGACCGTGGCGTAGGCCGAGACCGCCTCGATGAGCGGGGGCAACAGGTTGTCACTCCCGCGGGCCGCGTCCTCGAGGCGCCGCAGCGCTGATTCCCAGGCCGCGGGATCGCGCTCGGCCCGGACTCGCCGGACGCGCTCGACCTGGCGCCGCTCGCCCTCCGGATCGATGCGCTGGATCGCCGGCGCCATCGTCGCTTCATCGCGGAAGCGGTTCACGCCGACGACGACCTGGTCGCCCGCGTCGATCGCCCGCTGCACGCGGTAGGCCGACTCCTGGATCGAGCGCTGCTGGAAGCCCAGCTCGAGGGCCCGCAACGTGCCCCCCAACGCCTCGATCTCGTCGAGGTAGGCCCGCGCCGCCGCCTCGAGCTCGTCGGTCAACGTCTCGACGAAGAATGACCCGCCGAGCGGATCGGGTGTCTCGGCGACGCCCGATTCGTAGGCCAGGATCTGCTGGGTTCGAAGCGCGAGTCGGACGCTCTCCTCGGTCGGCAGCGCCAGCGCCTCGTCGCGGGAGTTGGTGTGGAGCGACTGGGCACCGCCGAGGATCGCCGCCAGGGCCTGGACCGTCGTTCGAACGACGTTGTTGTCGACCGACTGGGCCGTCAGGCTGGAGCCAGCCGTCTGGACGTGGAACCGGCAGGCCATCGAACGGGCGTTCGATGACCCGAAGCGGTGTCGAACGATGCCGGCCCACATCCGCCGGGCGGCCCGGAACTTCGCGACCTCCTCGAAGAGCTCCGACCAGGCGGCGAAGAAGAAGCTGAGGCGAGGCGCGAAGTCGTCGATCGCCAGGCCGCGGGCCAGGGCGGCCTCGACGTAGGCGATCGCATCGGCCAGGGTGAAGGCCAGCTCCTGGGCGGCGGTGGCCCCGGCCTCGCGCATGTGGTAGCCCGAGATCGAGATCGTGTTCCAGCGAGGCAGCTCTCGGGCCCCGAACTCGAAGACGTCCGTCACGAGACGCATCGACGGCCCGGGCGGGTAGATCCACGTCCCGCGCGCGATGTACTCCTTGAGGATGTCGTTCTGGACGGTGCCGGAAAGCCTGGCCCGCTCGACGCCCTGCTTCTCGGCGGCCGCCACGTACAACGCCACGAGGGTCGCGGCGGTCGCGTTGATCGTCATCGACGTCGAGACCTCGCCGAGCGGGAGGCCGTCGACGAGCGTCTCCATGTCGGCGAGGCTGGAGATCGGCACGCCGACCCGGCCGACCTCGCCCTCGGCCTCCGGTGCGTCCGAGTCGTAGCCCATCTGGGTCGGCAGGTCGAAGGCCACGGAGAGTCCGGTCTGGCCCTGCCCGAGGAGGTAGCGGAAGCGGCGGTTCGTCTCCTCCGCGGTGGCAAAGCCGGCGTACTGGCGCATCGTCCACAGCCGGCTGCGGTACATCGTTGGCTGGACGCCGCGCGTGAAGGGCGGCTCTCCCGGGCGTCCGAGATCGCGGTCCTCGTCGACGCCGGCGAGGTCCGCGGGGGTGTAGAGGTCGCGGACCTCGATGCCCGATGACGTCTCGAACCGCCCCCGGCGTTCGGGGGCGGCGCCGATGGCCTTCGCCCGGGTCGTGGCCCGCCAGCGATCGCGACCCGGGTCCTCGGCCATCCCGGTCCGTGGCTGCGACGGCTCGGGATCTCCCGGCCTGCGTCCGTCGGTCATCGGTCCTCCCGCACCGCCCTCAGCTCAAGACCAGCAGCAGGTCGCCAACCTCGATCGTCACGCCCGGCCCGACGGCGATCCGCTCGACGGTCCCATCGCGCGGGGCCCGAAGCTCGTTCTGCATCTTCATGGCCTCGACGACGAGCAGCTGCTGCCCGGCGACGACGGCGTCGCCGGCCGCGACCGAGACTGCGACGACGACGCCTGGGATGATGGCATGGACCTCGGTCGGGCCGCTGTGGGTCGCCTCTTCGCGTCCACGGCTCGCTCGCTCTCGGAGCGCAGCCCGGGCGGCCGACTCGACCTCGACCTCGATTCGCCAGCCGTCCACGATGACCTCGCGATGGCTGATCCCCTGCCTGAGGCCGGGCGCCGCGGGCGGCGGCAGCAGCAGGACCCGCGTCGCCTCGTCGTGCCCCTCCCCCCGGAGGATCGCCCGCTCGCCGTCCAGGAATGACAGCTCCGCGGCGATGGGCTCGCCGTCGACGAGCACCTGCGCCGACCCGTCCCCGGCCGGTTCCTCGAGGCCGGCCGGCTCGACCGGCGCGGTCCCCCCGAGCAGCCCCTCCCCTGCCATCCTCGGGACCGCGACGAGCGGCAGCTGCGGCGGCTCGAGGACGAGCGGACCGAGGCCCTCGATCGGCGCGCTGAGCGCGATCCGCACACCGCGGGGATCCGGCATCCGATCGCTCAGCGCGGCCATCGGTCGACCAGCCCCTCGATACCGGAGCGGCGCCAGCGTCCATCCGAGGTGGTGATGTGCCGGAGCGGGGTTGCCATGGCGGCGGCCCCGTCGGCGGCCGCGCGGTCGAGGGCCGCCAGGCCGGCGGCAAGCTGGGCCGCTCGGGCAGCCCGGGCGTGCTCGGCCGGGCCGTCCCAGCGAGCCGCCACCCAGTCCGTCGACACCTCCCCCGCCCGGAACGACGGGTCACGGGCCACGAAGCGATGGAACGGCAATGTCGTCTGGATCCCTGCGATCTCGGTCTCGTCGAGCGCGCGCCGAAGCCGATCGATGGCCGCCTCGCGGTCGGCGCCGTGAACCATGACCTTGGCGATCAGGTTGTCGTACTCGGGCGGTACCCGATCACCGGCCTCGATCGCCGTGTCGACCCGCACGCCCGGCCCGGCCGGCATGATCCAGCGCCGGACACCGCCCGGGGTCGGGGCAAAGTCACGACCCGGATCCTCCGCCGACAGGCGGACCTCGATGGCATGGCCCTCGGGCTCGGCCGCCCGGGCGGCGGCAGCTCGCGGCGCCTCCGACAGCGGCCGGCCGGCGGCGATCGCCAGCTGCTCACGGACGATGTCCACCCCCGCCACGAGCTCGGTGACGCCGTGCTCGACCTGGAGGCGGGTGTTGACCTCCAGGAAGTAGAAGGACCCGTCGGGGGCGAGCAGGAACTCGGCCGTGGCGGCGTTTCGCAGCCCGGCCGCGGCCCCGAGCCGGACGGCCATCTCGTGGAGCCGCCGCCGCGCGTCCGGTTCGCGCCCCGGCGCCGGGGCCTCCTCGACGAGCTTCTGGTGCCGTCGCTGCAGGGAGCAGTCACGCTCCCCCAGTGCCACGACCGTCCCCTCGCCGTCGCCGAGCAGCTGGACCTCGACGTGCCGCGCGGGCCGGATCTCGCGCTCCAGGTAGACGCTGCCGTCGCCGAACGCCGAGGCTGCTTCCCGGGAGCCGGAGGCCAGCGCGGCGGGAAGGTCACGGGCCCGCTCAACCCGCCGCATCCCTCGGCCGCCGCCGCCCGCCGCGGCCTTGATGAGCAGTGGGAAGCCGATCCGCTCGGCCTCGGCGACGATCGCGTGGACCTGGTCCGGGCGATCGACCGGCGCCGGCTCGAGGGTTCCGGGCACCGCCTCGACCCCGACCGAGTCCGCCAGCCGACGGGCATGGAGCTTGTCACCGAGGGCTTCGATCGCGGCCGGCGGTGGGCCGATGAAGACGAGCCCGGCAGCCTCGACGGCCCGGGCGAAGGCGGCCCGCTCGGCCAGGAACCCGTAACCAGGGTGGATCGCCTCGGCACCGGTGTCGAGGGCGGCCTTGACGACCGCGTCGATTCGGAGATAGCTCTCGGTCGGTGGCGGCGGACCAAGCCGGACCGCGACGTCGGCCAGCCGGACGTGGGCCGCGGCCCGGTCGCTGTCGCTGTACACGGCCACCGCCTCGACGCCCAGCTCCCGGCAGGCCCGGATGATTCGCACCGCGATCTCCCCGCGGTTGGCGATGAGGACCCGCCGGAACGGCGGGTCGACGGCGGCGTCATTGGGCAAAGACGCTCTGCCGGCCGGGGCGGTGCGCGCCGGCTCAGAGCGGGATGTTGCCATGCTTCTTGCGAGGGTTCGTGTCGCGCTTGTCGGCCATGACCTCGAGGGCCCGGATCAGGCGAGGCCGGGTCTCGCGCGGCCGGATGACGTCGTCGACATAGCCGCGTGCGGCGGCGATGTACGGGTTCGCAAACTCCGCCTCGTACTCCGCGACGAGCCGCCGGCGTTCGGCGATCGGATCCTCGGCCTTGGCGATCGCATCCTTGAAGATGATGTTGACCGCGCCCTCGGCGCCCATCACCGCGATTTCCGCCGTTGGCCACGCAAAGTTCATGTCGCCGCGGACGTGCTTGCTGCTCATGACGTCGTACGCGCCGCCGTAGGCCTTGCGGGTGATGACGGTCACCTTGGGCACGGTCGCCTCGCAATAGGCGAACAGCAACTTCGCGCCGTGGCGAATGATTCCGCCGTGCTCCTGCCCCACGCCCGGCAGGAAGCCCGGCACGTCCACCAGCGTCAGCAGCGGGACGTTGAAGCAGTCGCAGGTCCGGACGAAGCGGGCACCCTTGACCGATGCGTCGATGTCCAGCGCTCCGGCCAGGACCGCGGGTTGCTGGGCGACGACCCCGATGCTTCGGCCGCCGAGGCGCGCGAAGCCGGTGATGATGTTCTGCGCCCAGCCGGGCTGGATCTCGAGGAACTGGCCGTCGTCGACGACGCGCGAGATGACGTCGTGCATGTCGTACGGCCGATGCGGGTCGTCGGGGACGATGTCGTCGAGCTCCGAATCCATTCGATCGACCGGGCCGGCCGTCGCGACGAGCGGAGCCT
Organism: Chloroflexota bacterium; assembly: GCA_012026785.1. GTDB lineage: Bacteria > Chloroflexota > Limnocylindria > Limnocylindrales > CSP1-4 > UBA5189. Next base: position 12,517 of record VEOW01000084.1, read on the forward strand.
GCTCGAGGTTGTTCTGCGGCAGGTGGCCGAGGATGCGACGGACCGCATCGAGCGCTTCGGCCTCGTCGTGGGCGGCGAGGTGAGCGACCCCGCTGCGGGTGGTGTGGACGAGCGCTCCGCCGAGGGCCTCGGAATCGACCGCCTCGTGGGTCACGGCCTTCACGACGTTGGGGCCGGTCACGAACATGTAGCTCGTCCGCTCGACCATGACGGTGAAGTCGGTCATCGCCGGCGAGTAGACGGCGCCCCCAGCGCAGGGGCCCATGATGACCGAGATCTGGGGCACGACCCCGGACGCCAGGACGTTGCGCAGGAAGATGTCGGCGTAGCCGCCGAGCGACACGACACCCTCCTGGATTCGGGCGCCACCCGAATCGTTGAGGCCGATCAGCGGTGCCCCGACCTTTACCGCGAGGTCCATGACCTTGCAGATCTTCTCGGCATACGCCTCGGACAGCGAGCCTCCGAAGACCGTGAAGTCCTGGCTGAAGACGAACACCAGGCGCCCGTCGATGGTCCCGTGGCCGGTGACGACACCGTCGCCCAGGAAGCGCTGCTCGTCGAGACCGAACTCGCTCGACCGATGGGTGACGAAGGCGTCGAGCTCGACGAACGAGCCGGGATCGAGCAACAGGTCCAGTCGCTCGCGGGCGGTCAGCTTGCCCCAGGCGTGCTGACGTTCGATGCGCACCGGCCCGCCGCCCAGGAGCGCCTCGGCGCGCATCTGCTCGAGGCGGCTCAATCGCTCTTCGTTCGTCGACACGGGTTGGCGCTCCCTCCCTGGCGGGTCGCGGTCCGGGGCTCCGCGGCACTGTCTTTGCGCAACGACAGTCCGGGAACCTCGCCGCATCATAGCCGCCCCTCCCCCACCAGACCCCTGCCGGACGGCGCCGAATTCGGTCGTTGCGGCCTCTTCCAGCGCGCGGCCCGGGGGCTCGAGTAATCCACAGTTCCGTGCACAACTCGCCGATCCTGTGGATAAGTCGAACGTTCGATTCGGGGTCCGCTGCGCTACGATCGAGGCGCGGAACCGCCGCCTTCCGCACCCCGACGCGCTCCTGATATGACCCCCGAGTCGATCGAAACCGATTCGTGATGGCGAGGTGAAGCCCCGGTGACCAATGTGATCGCGATCGCCAACCAGAAGGGCGGCGTTGGCAAGACGACGACGGCGATCAACCTCGCCGGGGCTTTGGCCGAGGAAGGGTTGCGGATCCTGTGCATCGACATGGATCCACAGGCGAACCTGACCGCTGGCCTGGGCATCAACCTCAACACCGTTGAGACCTCGATGGCCGACGTGCTCGTCGGCCGGGCGACGATCGACGAGATCATCCGAGCGACCGACACCGACGGCATCGACATCGCCCCGGCCCACATCGACCTCGCGGCCACGGAAGGCGAGCTGTTCACCATGCTGGGCCGCGAATCGCTCCTGCGCGACGCCCTCGACGGTCGACTCCGCAAGCGCTACGACTACGCGCTCATCGATTGCCCGCCGAACCTCGGGCTGCTGACGGTCAATGGCCTGGTCGCGGCCGACGGCGTCATCATCCCCGTCCAGACGCAGTACTACGCGATGAAGGGCCTGACGAACCTCGTGAAGGTCATCAACACGATTCGCCAGAAACTCAACCGGCGCCTTCGAATCCTGGGCCTGCTGCCGACGTTCTTCGACGGCCGGACCAACCTCGCCCGGGACATGCTCGATGAGCTGCGAGTCGTCGGTGACCATCACGTCTTCAACGTCATCATCCGCAACACGGTGAAGCTCGGCGAGGCGCCACTCGTCGGGCGACCGATCACGGTCTACGCGGGCCACACCGACGCGGCCCGCAACTATCGCGAGTTGGCACGGGAGGTGGTGGAACTTGGCCAGAACTGACTTTCGCGCGGCCGCCGCCCGCCGCCTGTCGGAGGAGCGCGAGCTCTCGCCGGCGATCGTCAGCCTGCTGTCGAACGATCGCCAGGGTCGGGCTCGGGGCGGCGTTCGAATCATCGACGTCGATCGCATCGTCCCGAACCCCGAGCAGCCGCGGCTCGCGTTCGACGAGGAGTCGCTGCTCGAGCTGGCGGCCTCGATCAAGGAGCACGGCGTCCTGCAACCGATTCTCGTCCGGCCCCTCGAGGGCGGCGAGTTCCAGCTGATCGCCGGCGAGCGCCGCTGGCGCGCCTCGAGGGCCGCCGGGATCACGAGCATCCCGGCTCTCGTCGAGGAGATCGATGACGACACCGCGCTGGAGATCTCGATCATCGAGAACCTCCAGCGCGAGGATCTCTCGCCGCTCGACGAGGCGGCAATGTACGACCGGATGGTCAAGGATCACGGCTACTCGGTCCGCAAGCTGGCCCAGAAGCTGGGCAAGGACAAGGGCTACCTGGAGAACCGGCTCCGGCTGGCGGATGCCCCCGAGGAGATCCGCGAGCTGGTGTCCTTGCGCAAAGACACCCTGTCGCACGCCTATGAGCTGCTGAAGGTCGAGGACCCCAAGAAGCGCAAGAAGCTTGCCGGGCAGGTCGCGAAGGGCGAGCTGACGCTCATCAAGCTGCGCGAGCGAATCGAGGGTCGGCGAGCCAGGGTCGTGGAGCCGCCGCCGGATGGCGTGGAGCTGCCGATCGACGAACCCGCCGAGGACGCGATGGCCGACGAGGCCGAGGCGGCCTGGACGGGCCGACGGGCCTCCCCCACCCCACTGCGGGACGACTCGCTGGTATCAGCCAAGCAGCAGCTGTCCGAGGCGGTCGACGAGCTTGTCGACGTCCTCCGGACGCCGGAGGTCGTGCGCGACATCGGCCAGGTGGATCGGGCCAACCTCGCCAAGTACCTGACGATCGCCAAGCTCAAGCTGGAGAACGCGATCGCGCTCGTGCGGAGCGAGGGCCACTAGGACTCGCTTCGACTCTGCCAACGACGAAGGCGGCGCCCCCGAGGGCGCCGCCTTCGTGATTCAGGAGCCCGACTCGATCAGGGCTTGTTGGCGTGCCCCTTGGCCTTGCCCTTGCCATGGACGGCCGTCGCGCCAGCCTCGGCGTCCTCGGTCGGTGCCTTCCACTTGGCCCAGCTGGAAACCCACTGGCCGTGGTTCTTGAACTCCTCCGGCCAGGTCTCCTGGTGAGCAGCCCAGCAGACGATCGAGCCGTGGCGCATCTCGGCGAGCTCCTCGTCGGTCAGGGTCGTCGGGTCGGTGGCGCAGTTCTCGCCGGCCTCCTCGAGGGACTCTTCCTCGGTCTCGGTCTCCTCCTCGGTGTCCTCCTCCGTCTCGGTCTCCTCGTCCTCCACGGTCGTCTCGTCCTGGAGCCCGACGCGAACAGGCACGACCTTGGCGGCGTGGACGGCGGCGTTCGCGAGCCCGCTGGCCGCCGCATCCGGCAGTGGCGGCGGGCTGGCGAAGGCCAGACCGGCCGAGAAGACCGTGGCGAGGAGCGCGACGGCAAGCGCCCGGAGGTGCGTGGGACGGAGCTGGCGAAGTCGTGTCAGCACGGCGTGGAACCTCGTGTCGATGATGCCTACCACGAAGATAAACGGCCGGCGAGCCCAGGTGTTAGGGAGTCGATCGTCCTGCCGCGGCTGGCCCGATCGGTGGTGCGGCGGCGCGCCGCGGCCGCTCCATCCCTCGCCGAGTGATCAGCTCGCGAGTCCGCCTGCCCCCGCGAGCCAGCCGAGCCCCACGCCCGCGACCCCGATCGCCTCCAGCTCCCAGCCGCGCTCCCGAACCGTCGGTCGTGACGCCCCGGTCAGGACGGCACCGATCCCCAGCAGGCCGAACCCCGCGGCCAGCGCGAGCTCACCCACGTCGAGGCCGCCGACGGCGAGCCCGGCGACTGGCGGGCCGATCCCTCGGGGCGCCGCCACGAGGGCGACGAGCGCGAGCGCGAGGATGAGCAGGACGTGGACGGTCCAGGCCCACCGGCGGCCGAGCCGGACGACGATCGTCGGTCGACGCCCGGCCTGATCCCGCTCGAGATCCACGAGCGCGTTGGCGATAGCCAGGGAGGCGCCGGCCAGGGCGGCGGCGGGCGCCAGCGCGACCAGGCCCGGCGGCAGGGAGCCGGTCGCGCCGAGCCAGGCGGGGAGCGGCAACAGCGGCAGGGCCACGACGAGGGGCAGCCACGACAGCGCCGTCCGGCCCAGGCCGAGGTCGTACGCGTAGCCGCAGGCCACGCCGCCGATCGCGACCAGCAGTGTCGGAGCGCCCGACGGCGCGGACAGCACCAGGCCGACCCCCAGCAGCACTGCTGCCAGGACGATCGCGGCGCCGGAGGTCGCGAGGCCCCGCGGGATGGGCTTGCCCGGCTTACGCCCCGAGTCGATCGGCGCGTCGAGGGCGTCGTTCAGCGCCCCGATGGAGCCCTGGAGGGCCAGCATTGAGCCGCCGAGGCGGATGGCGACCTCGGGCGGACCACCGGCGAGGGTCGCGATCGCAGCCGTGGCGATCGCGTTCAGGAGCGACGGGAAGGGATGCGTCAGGCGGACGAGCGCGACCAGCCGTTGCCACGGCCGGGGGGCCTGACCGTCAGACGTACACCAGCTCCTCGAAGTTCGCGACGAGGTAGTCGACCAGCCGACGGCGGGCATCGGGCAGCCCGGCCCGCAGCCCGACCGGGAGCGCCCACAGGGTGATCGCCGGCACGATGAGGTTGCCCTCGGCATCGCGACCGAGCGTCGCCGGAGCCGCCCCGCCAGAAGCGAACACCCGTTCGAATTCGACCTCGCTCAGATCGGTCGCCCTGCGGAAGTCGCGGATGACCTTCACGATCCCGCGCCGCTTCACGACGTCGCGCAGCAGCTCGGCGACCCAGCTGTCGATCTGCTCGTCGGGCTGATCGGCGAGTCGAGCGCGGTATTCCTCCGGGTCGGCTGACAGTCCGGTTGCACCCATCGGGCGCGAGTATGCCAGAGGGACCTCAGGGCCAGCTGGGCTCCCCCACCCGCTCGGACGCGACCGGCGGCGGCAGCGGGACCTCGTCCGGCCGTGGCCCGCGGACCAGTGTCGCCGCCTCCCGGCCGCCCGGTCCCCAGTCGTTGAAGGCGTCGGTGAACCAGCGCTCGAGGCGGCCCGGCGGCGGCCGGTCCCGATCGTCCTTGACCATCTCGTGCAGCGCATGCCAGATCCGGGCGGTATAGGTCGCCACGGTCTCGCGGGTCGGTCGTGGGCCGGTCGGGATCGGCTCGCCCAGGCGGATCCGGATCTCGCCCCGGAAACGAGCCCACGACGTCCCGGTGATGGCCACCGGCACGATCGGCACGCGCGCGCGCAAGGCGAGATATGCGGCGCCCTCCTGGAACGGCAGCAGATCGCCCTCGTGAACGTGGATCCGACCCTCGCCCGCGATCGCCAGCGCGCCGCCCGAGTCGAACACCGCCTGGGCCCGGCGAACCGAGGTGATCAGGTCGTCGTTGTTGGGGCTGAAGGGCACCGCCACGCCGCTCCAGTACATGAGGCGGTTCTTGGCGCCCCGGCGCAGGTCCTGCTCCCGTGGCCCGTAGAAGTACAGCCGCCGGCTCGACGGGAAGACCGCCAGCATCGCGAGCGGGTCCATCCAGCCGAGGTGGTTGAAGCAGTACAACGCGGGGCCATCGACGAGGTGCTCGCGGCCTTCGAGTCGGAGCCTGAACAGCAGGTTGCCGTACAGCCTGACCACCAGCTGGGCGAAGCGGTACCGGAAGGCTCGCTGCCACGGCGCGAGATCGGCCCGAACGAGGTATCGCTGCGAGCTTCCGCCCGGTGGGACGGCGCGGCTGGGCGCCACGCCGGCAGCGGCCCTCGCTTCGGGCGCTCGCTTCGCCGGCTCGACCCCCACGGCACTCACGATTCGTGCCTCTGCATTGCCTCTTCCGCCAGCGGGGAGACTACCATTCCGGGGAAGCGTCCCCCCATCCCGACTGGAGGCGACGGATGAACCTCGACCGCAGGCTTCTCGGCTGGGGCCTGCTCTTCATCATCCTCGGCGGCGTGCCGCTGCTCGCGCGCGCGGGCCTGCTGAGTGACGATCTCATCGGCCGCTGGCCAACCCTGTGGCCGCTGTTCCTGATCGCCTGGGGCCTCGGGATGATCCTTGCCCGAACGCCGCTCGGCTGGCTCGGCGGCGCAGTCTTCGTGGTCACCCTCGGGCTGATGGGCGGGGGCGCGATCACGACCGGCTTCGGCGGCTTCTCGAGCTTCTCGGGCTGCGGCGACGGCGAGGGCGGGACGGCGTTCGCCACCCAGTCCGGCACGCTGGGCGCCGAGGGCCGGGTCAACATCGAGTTCTCGTGCGGCGACCTGGCCGTGACCGCCGCCGACGGATCCGGCTGGAGCGTGTCGGGCACCGATCGCGACGGCCGCGGACCGGACGTCGCCACGAGCGGCGACCAGGTCACGATCCGCTCGCGCGAGCGCGACGGCTTCTTCAATCCCCTCCAGGGCTCGAGCGCCTGGAACGTTAGCCTGCCGCGCGACCCGGCCCTCTCGCTCGGCGTGACCCTGAACGCCGGCGAGGGCACGCTCGACCTGGCCGGAGCGACGCTGACGTCGATGAACTTCACCGTCAACGCCGGCTCCCTCGACATCGGCCTCGCCACAGCCGACCAGCTGGCCTCGGTGAACGGGACGGTCAACGCCGGCAGCGCGGTGGTGAACCTGCCCGGCGGCGATCTCAGCCTGAACCTCTCGCTCAACGCCGGGAGCATCGACGTCTGCCTGCCCGCCGGCGCCGCGGCCCGAGTTCAGTGGTCCGGCGCCCTGGGCTCGAACGATCTCGACGAGGCCGGCCTCGATATGGTCGATGACGACACCTGGCAGACGCCGGGCTTCAACGCGGCCCAGCCCCACGCCGCGCTCAACGTCTCTGCCAATGCCGGCAGCTTCGGCCTGCAGTTCGGAGGAACCTGCGGTGCGTGAACGTCTCTATCGGTCCCGCTCGGATCGAATGATCTTCGGCGTCGCTGGCGGGATGGCCCGCTGGCTGGACATCGATCCCGCCGTCGTCCGCCTCGTGTGGGCGCTCCTGATCATCGCCGGTGGCGTCGGCCTGCTGCTTTACATCGTCGCGGCGATCGTCATCCCCGAGGAGCCGATCGGAGCGGTGCCGCCCGGTGCGCCCGGGTCGGCCCCGGGCGGCGAGGCGGGCGCCACTGGCTGGGGGGCCCCGGGAGCCACGCCGCGACGGGACAGCGGCTCGGCGCCGATGATCATCGGCATCGTCCTCGTCCTGCTCGGAGTGTGGTTCCTCGCGGAGCGCTACATCGACTGGCTGGACAACGCCCTGCTGTGGCCGGCGCTGCTCATCGTCGTCGGCGTCCTGCTGCTCGCCGGCGCGATGCGCCGCGGCGGGGGACGGCCGTCCGCATGACCTCGGGGCCACTGACCTCCCCGCGTCATCGAGGCGTCGCGGAACAGGGCGTAGATTCGGGCTGAACGCCTGACCTCACGCCAAGGAGCGTCCCTCGACATGTTCCTGTTCTCGAAGCCGTCCACGATGCCGAGCCCGGACGAGGCGCTGCCGGGCCGATATGAGCCGATCCTGCCGGTTCCCGGCCCGCACGCCGTCCTCGGCACGCCGATCGCGCCGCCCTACCCCACCGGCCTGCAGATCGCCGAATTTGCGTTGGGCTGCTTCTGGGGCGAGGAGAAGACGTTCTGGGAGCAGCCGGGCGTCTACACGACCGCCGTCGGCTATCAGGGCGGCATCACGCCCAACCCGACCTACGAGGAGGTCTGCAGCGGCAAGACCGGCCAGGCCGAGTCGGTCCGCGTCGTCTTCGACCCGGCGAAGATCTCCTACGACGAGCTGCTGCGGATCTTCTGGGAGAGCCACGACCCGACCCAGGGCATGCGCCAGGGCAACGACCTCGGCACCCAGTACCGCAGCGTCATCTTCGCCCGCAACGAGGTCCAGCGGGCTGCCGCCGAAGCATCGAGGACGGCCTTCCAGGAGCGCCTCCGGGAGGCCGGCTACGGGACGATCACGACCGAGATCGTCGGACCGCCGGCCCCCGAGTTCTACTTCGCCGAGGATTACCACCAGCAGTACCTGAAGAAGATTCCGCACGGCTATTGCCCCAACCACTCGACCGGCGTAACGCTCCCGGAGGGCTTCGCCGCGACGCCGCTCCAGTACATCGAGTAGCGCCCGGCAGCCGGACGGACTGGCACCCCCCTGCCGCTCGCGGCCATAGTCGGGGCCGACCGGCACTGGTCCCCCGCCCTGGTGACGCCGATCCTTGAGATGGCGTCCCGACGGAGACCTTGATCGTGCAATTCGACCTCGGGATCGCGGGTTTCGGCCTGCTGATCCTCGTTTCGCTCGCCTTCGGCGTCGTCGTCCAGCTCATCGGCAAGCCCGGCACGAGCGTCGACGGGCTCATCGCCGGCATGGGTTGGTTCGTCGGCGCGCTGGTCGCCAGCGAGCTCGTGGGTGTCGACGTCGGCGCGCGGGTCGTCGACGGCCTGGCGCTCGACGCGGTGGTCGTCGGCGGCGGCCTCATCGGTGTCCCGCTGGCGCTCGTCCTGCGGCTCTACGGCGACCGCCGCTCGCGAAACCATCCCGCCTCGATCTGACCGACCGAACGCAACCAACGGCCCCGACGGTGCCCGCCGCCCGGCGGGGCGTAGAGTGCATCCCGTGAATCCCGACCTCTCGGCCGGGGAAGGGCCGCACCTGTGGCTCGTCCGGCATGGCGAGACCGAGTGGTCACGGCTCGGCCGGCACACCGGGCTCACGGACGTCCCGCTGACCGTGCTCGGCCGGGAACAGGCCCTTGCGGTCGGTCGGGCCCTGGCCGGCCGCTCGTTCGCCGCCGTGTGGTCCAGCCCGCTGTCCCGGGCGCTCGAGACCGCCCGGATCGCCGGCTTCGCCGACCGCGTCGAGACGACGGACGATCTGCTCGAGTGGGACTACGGGGCCGACGAAGGTCGAACGACGGCCGAGATTCGAACCGACCGGCCCGGCTGGACGATCTGGACCGACGGGCCGCGCGACGGCGAATCCGCCACGGAAGTCGAAGCGCGGGTCGACCGGGTCATCGAACGCGCCCGGCGCACCCCCGGGGACAGCCTGTGCTTCGCCCACGGCCACGTCCTGCGCGTCCTCGCTGCACGTTGGCTGGGGCTTCGAGCCGCCGACGGACGGCTGCTGGCGCTGTCCACGGCGACGATCTCGATCCTCGGCTGGGAGCGCGAGACGCCGGTCGTCGAGCGCTGGAACGACCCTTGCGAGGAGGCCCCCGGACAGCCGCGCTGATCGAGGTCGGTTTGCCGCCGACGGCAGCGGGGCGTATCGTTCGCGGCCGTGCCCACCCCGTCGAGCCCCGAGATCCGCCCCATCCGCGAGGACGAGCTGGAGGCCTGGTTCGAGGCCTTCACGACTGCCTTCTACATCTGGCACAACGTCGCGCCCCGGGCAATGGCCGAGGCGCGCCGACCGATCCTCGATCTCGACCGGGCGATCGGGGCCTTCGAGGGAGCGCGGAGCGTCGGCACCTTCCGAACGTTCGGCAGCGAGCTGACGCTGCCCGGCGGCGCCCTCGTCCCGGTCAACGCCGTGACCGGCGTCAGCGTCCGGCCCACCCACCGGCGTCGCGGAATCCTGAGCGCGATGAACGCCGACGACGTGCGGCGCGCCGCGGACCGCGCCGATGCCGCCAGCGTTCTGATCGCCTCCGAGTGGCCGATCTACGGCCGCTTCGGGTACGGGCCGGCGACCTGGGCCGCCCGCTGGACGGTTCGAACGCGGGCAGCGCGCTTCCTGACCGCGCCGGTCGGAGACGTCGAGCTCGTCGACGTCGGGGCGGCTCGACAGCTGCTGCCCGAGATCTACGAGCGACATCGAGCCTCCCAGCCGGGGGCGATCCGGCGCGACGACGTCCGCTGGGACTTCGAGCTCGGGATCCGAGAGTGGCCGGGCCGGCCACGCTGGTTCGGGTCGGTGGCGATCCACCGCGCTCCGGACGGCACGGCCGGCGGCTACGCCCGCTACCACGGCGAGGAGCAATGGGAGCAAGGCATCCCCGACAACGTCCTCATCCTCGACGAGCTGTTGACGGCCAATCCGGAGGCCGAGCTGGCGCTCTGGGCGTACCTGGTCCGGATGGACCTCACGGCGACGGTCCGGGCCGACACGCGGCGGCCGCGCGAGCCCTGGGTCTGGCATCTCGCCGACGCCCGTGCCGCCCGCCAGAGCCGGCTCGGCGAGATGCTCTGGGTCCGGATCCTCGACGTCCCGCGGATCCTCTCGAATCGGGCTTACGATCGGTCGGCGGAGCTGGTCCTCGAGGTCCTCGATGAGGTCGCGGGTCGGCCTGGACCGGCCGCTGGCCGCTACCGGCTCGAGGCGTCGCCCGACGGCGCCGCCTGCCGCCGGACGGACGCGGCGGCGGACATCACGCTCGGGGGCGACCAGCTCGGGGCGGCGGTGCTCGGCGGGACCCGGCTCGTCGACGCGACCCGGGCCCGGCCGCCGGTCGAGAGCCGGGCGGGCGTGCTGCGCGAGCTCGACGCCCTCCTTCGAACCCCCGACGAGCCGTGGTGCGCGACCTGGTTCTGAGCTGACGGAGCGGGCCGGTCAGCCGACCTGGAGGCAGGCGCGCAGGATGCTGATCACGATGAAGCCGATGATCACGAGGGTGAACCAGTTGGGCGTCGACTGGGCCGCGGCCTCGGATTCGTCCGATCGTCGCTGCGCCACCTGGGCGCGGCGTATCCGGCTCGCTGCCGTCGCCTCGCCCTCCGCCGCGGCGCGCCGGACCCACGACGGGATGGCGTTGCGGCGAGCGGGTCCACCCGCCCCGGTCAGGATGTTCGGCGCGGCCTCGTCTGACAGGCGGTTCGGCCGCGGCCGTTCGGCCTGACCCCCGGTCGGATCGCCGATGTCGCCACCAACCCGCCGTCCACGCTCGCGCATGACGGCACCCTAGAGCATCGCGTCGAGGTTGACGAGATCGAAGCCGCGGGACCGCAGACCGTCGACGACCCGCGGCAGCGCCTCGAATGTCTCGTAGCCGCCGAGGTGCATCAGGACGATCGAGCCACCGCGAGCATCGGCGAGCACCTTGGCCACGATCTGGTCGGCAGTCGGGCCGGGCGGGTCGTTCTTGATCGGCCGCCAGTCGATCGTGTCGACGTCCCAGAGGACGGTGTAGCGGTAGTGGTTGGCCCCGATGGCCACAAGGGCCTCGGTGTCGTAGCCGCCGTTCGGCGGCCGGAAGAACGGTCGCGGGTTCTGCGAGCAGTGCGGCGCGAGCGCGGCCTCGGTCCGGGCCAGCTCGTCGGCGATTTCGGCGGGGTTGAGATCCCGGAAGTCGGTGTGCGTGTAGGAGTGGTTGCCGAGCGTGAACAGCTCCGGGTGAGCGTCGACGATCCCGAGCACGATGCGCCCGGCGTCGGTGTTGGGGTTGTCGGCCATCCAGCCGGTCATGAAGATCGTCGCCTGAACGTCGTGCTCGACCAGCCAGTTCACGATCGCGAGGGCATCGCCGACCCGGCCGCCCATGTCGAACGTCAGGGCGACGTCGTTCGACGTCCGAGGGCCGTGGCGGACGAGCGTGCTGGGCGGGAGCGGAGTCGACGTCGGGCCGGGTGTCGCGGTCGGCGGCGCCGTTGGCCGTGGCGTGGTCGACGGGCGAGGCGTGGCTGTCGGCCGAGGCGTCGGAGGCGGCGTGGGCTTCGCCGTCGGAGGCGGCGTGGGCTTTGGCGTGGGTGCCGGCGTCGCCGTCGGGGTGATCGTTGGGGACGGCGTCGGCGTCGGCGTCGCAGAGGGCGGCGCCGTGGGGGCCCAGGCGGTTGGTGTGACGTGGGCTGTCGGCTCTGGCGGGCCGGTCGTCGCGGGCGCGGTCGGGGAGGTGGTGGGCGCCGCGACACACGCGCTCAGGACGGCGGTGAGGACCAGGCCGGACCACCCGGCCAGGGATCGGCGGCGGCTCATTCGACCTCTGGGACGACGCTACGACGCGGTGGCGCTGCCGCCTACGGCCATCCGCGCTGAACCTCACGGGCCGCTCGGCCCTGCCGTTCGGATGGGTGATGGCGAAGGCCCCCTGCCGATCCGGGCAAATGGCACTGGCCGCGCCGCGCGTGACGGGCGCAGGCTCCGGGTCGAGAGGGGCGAGGGCGGCGGAGGTGCGCCGCACGGCACTCCCGGTGCAGGGCTGCCCGGAGGCCGCGAGGACCGTCGCCGACGATGGGCAGCCTGGGATGGTGCTCGCGATGGCCGATCAGCTCTCCCGAAGCCGGTGGTCCGATCCAGCCCTGCAGCGCGCGATCGCGCTGGCGGGCCTCGTGATCCTCCTGCTCCTGCTCCCGGTCGTGCTCGGGATGCAGCCTCAGGGGGCGCCGTCATTCGACGTCACGCTCGATCCGGCCGGCCCGCTGCCGTTCTGAGGGTTCGAACCCCGGGGCCGGGGCAGCGACGAACCGCCCAGCGGTTCGGCCGTCAGCCTCCGACGGGCGGTTCGATCTCGACGCCCTCGTCGAGCACGTCCATCGCCGATCGACGCTTGCGTCCAATCTCCCCGCGGAACTCGACGAACTGCGGTGACCGGGTGACCAGGCCGATCATCGCGATCACCACCACGACGACGGCCAGCCCGAGAGCGATCGACAGGACCCGCTTCATGGCGTCACCTCCGGCCGTGCCGAGACTCGCCATCGGGCGGTCGGGCGCGGCATTGCCTGCCGCGAATGGTGGCTCCCTCACCCGGTGCAGGCGAGTGCCATGCGGCCCCAACTGCAGGCCGGCCCCATGACCCGCCGGTGCGAGGGACCCGGCCTTCAGTGGCGCCGCCGGACGTGGATGACGAGACCGGCAGCCAGGAAGCCGCTGCCGACCGAGCTGACCAGCGCGGCGAGACCGACGTGGAGGGCAACGTGCCAGGCGTGGGGCGCCAGCCCGACGTCGCCGATCTCGCAGACGAGCACGCCGTGCCTCACATCGCCCGGGCGGGCGACTCGCTGCGAGCCATCCAGCCGAGGCCCACGCTCACGATCGCCAAGGCCGCGTGCAGGACGTGATCGGCCGCATTGACCGGGGCATTCTCGAACAGGCCGAAGAGTGCCGGATCGATGATCGTGACGATGAGCACGGCGGCGTACAGCAGCCCGAACCAGATCATCCCGTTGGCCAGAGCAGAGCCCTGCAGCAGGTAGCCGATCCCCAACGCCACCGCGCCGGTTGCGATGTGAACGACGTTATGCAGCGCGTTCACCCGGAACAGCGCGCTCGGATCTTCGCTGGCGATCGGGTTGTTCGGGACGAAGCCGATGATGCCCGCCCCGATGAGGGCGATGCCGGCGAACAGCATCCACCAGCGGCCCAGACGCAGGTTGTCCATCACTTCCTCCTTGCCGGATCGGGAACGGCACGCGCGAGCAGGTGCATCCGACTCCCGGATCGTGCGCGGCGTCTCGCGTCAGCGGCCTTCGCAGCGCGAGGCGGGTGATTACAGGCGCGTGAGGATTCTCAGGCGAGCCGTCGCACGTCCAGTGCACGACCCCAGTGGAGGGTCCGCACGGCGACCAGCACGCCGAGGGCCGCCAGGACGAGGATCGCCGCCGCGCCCGTTGACGCCGCGAGGTCGCCGGCCTGGAACTCGGCGTACACGACCAGCGGCAACGTCTGGGTTCGGCCCGGCAGGTTGCCGGCAAACATGATCGTGGCGCCAAACTCGCCGAGCGAGCGCGCCCAGGCCATGACCAGCCCGGCCGCGAGGGCCGAACCCGCCAGCGGCAGCGTGACGCGGCGGACGACCTGCAGCTCGGAGGCACCGTCCGCTCGAGCGGCGTCCTCGAGATCGCGGTCCACGGCCGCGATGCCGGCTCGAGCCGAGCGAATGAAGAACGGCGCGGCGACGAAGGACTGGGCGATGACGACGGCGACCGTCGTGAAGGGGATCGAGACCCCCATCAGCCCGAGCGGCTCGCCGATGAGGCCTCGCCGACCGAACACGAACAGCAGCGCCAGGCCGGCGACCGACGGTGGCAGGACGATCGGCAGGTCGACGACCGCCTCGAGCAGCCCCGAGCCACGGAACCGCCGGCGTGCCAGCAACAGCGCCAGGGGCGTCCCGAGCAGCACCGTCAGCACGAGGCTGACGGCCGTGGTCGCGAGGCTCAGGCCCAGCGCGTCGAGCACCGCCGGCGCGAGGGCGAAGCCGGCATCGGAGCTGGCCATCGCGGCCCGGATCACGAGGACGATGATCGGTAGGCCCAGGAACGCGGCGATGAGCGCGGCCAGCGTCGAGAGCCCCACCGCCGAGGCCTCCGGGGACCGCATCACGGCGGCGGCCCGAACCCGAACCGGGCGAGGACCGCCTGGCCGTCCGGCCCGGCGATCCACTCGAGGAACTGGCGCGCCTCCGCCGGCTGCGTCGAATCACCGACGACGACGCCGGCGTACGTCGCCGCGACGTTCGTTCCCGCGGGCAGCGGCACGACCTGGACCTGGGTCGAGGACACCGCGTCGGTGACGTACACGAAGCCGGCGTCGCCCTCGGCAAGCTCCAGCTTGGCCAGGACCGCGCGGACGTTGTCTTCGCGCGAGACGACGTTGGCCCCGTAGGCAACGGCAAAGCCAGCCGGGTAGCCGGCGAGGCCGGCCAGCTTGCGGACGACTTCCTGTGCGTAGAGGGTGATCGGCACGTCCTCGCCCGCGGCGATGATCTTGACGCCCGGATCCGCGAGGTCGGCCGGCGCCTGGATGCCGGCGGGATTCGAGGACGGCACGACGAGCGCCAGGGCGTTCTGGGCGAAGGCGACCGGCTCGCCGTCGGCGAAACCGGCCTCGACGAGCCGCTGGGCATTGACCGAATCGGCGGACAGGAAGACGTCCGCCGCGGCCCCCTGCTCGATCTGGGTTCGAAGCGCGGCCGACGAATCGGCGGCCACGGTCAGCGTGATCGTCGGATGGTCCATCTCGTAGACGCTCTTGGCCGCGGCGAGGGCGTCTCGCAGCGACGCCGCCCCGAACACGACCAGCTCGACGCGCTCGCCAATGAGCGTAGGCGGCGCGGTCGGCGGCGCCTCGGTGATGACCGGTGGCTCCGATTCGTCGGGGGCGCCGGCGCAGCCGCCGAGGAGCACCGTCGCGAGCGCAACCAGTGCGGGCAGGACGATCCCGGGTCTGAGCACCACGGCCCTCAGCGCGCCGGGACTTCGACGACGACGTTGGTCGCTTTGACGACGCAGACCGCCTCGTCCCCCACCCGCAGTCCTAGGTCCTCGACCGCCTCGGCCGTCATGAGGCTCACCAGGCGGTGTGGGCCGGCCTGGACCTCGACCACGGCCGCCACCCGGTCGACCTCGATCCGCGTGACGATGCCCTCGAATCGATTACGCGCCGACTGGGCACGAATGGGCCGCTCGACGCCCGCCCGACGCCGCTCGGTCAGCAACCGCTGGACGTCATCGAGTCGAAGGAGTCGCTGGCGCCCGTCCGTCCGGTGCGTCCGGATGCGGCCGTCTCGCTCCCAGCGCCGCAGCGTCTCGACCGACACGCCCAGCATCTCGGCCGCCTCGCCGATTCGCACCGCCCGCTCGCCGTTGGGCACGGCCGCCTCGCCGTGGGGCACGGCCGCCTCGCCGTGGCGCACGGTCGCCTCGCCGTTGCGCACGGTCGCCTCGCCTGGAAGTCGGGCAGCCTTCCGTTCGCGTGCCATGTGAGCATTCTATCGCTGAAACAGACGCGATATCTAGGTACCTGCGGCGAGCTGTCCGAGCGCTGGCGGCGAGCTGGCGGCGAGCTGGCGGCGAGCGGCCCACGGCGGCGGACCGCCCACGCCAAGCGCGGTCTGATGCTCATGGCATGGTCAAACTCGGGGCAAGCGGCCCATATCGCCGCCCACTCTGGGCGCAGATGGGCGTTCGGTCGGGGGATTCAGCGTGGCGACCGCCTGGCCGCCCCGGCAGCCGCCCGCTGCGGTCACCGAAGTGGCCCGGAAGTGCCGAGAATGACCACGTGCTGGTCATCGCGGCACTGAACCACTGCCGGGGCGACCGGAGGAGGCGCGACGGCAGCGCGCGGTCAGTCGTCGAGGATCAGCCGCGCAGGTCTCGCCGATTGAAGGCCACCGCACCGAGCGCGATCCCACCGAGTGCGAGCATGATCGAGGCGACGATCCCGACGGGATCCCACACCCCGACCATCGTCTGTCCATAGTGCGAGGTCAGCGCCAGGTCCTGCACGAGGTCGGGCAGGCCGAGCAGCGGCCCCAGCAGCTGGACGAACCAGGTGACGATCACGAACACGACGACGAACGGGGCCGCGGCACGGGTGCCGACGATGCCGCCGACGGCGTGACCGATGCCGACGAGTGCGGCGGCGTAAAGACCCAGCACGAGCGAGCCCGCGAGCGGCGTTGCGACGTCGCTGTCGGCGCCGCTGCTCGCGACGCCGAACCCGATGCCCAGCGCCGTGAGGGCGACGAACACGCCGACGCTGACGAGCATCCCGATCCCGCCGGCAACGGCCCAGCGGGCGCGCGCAAGCGGCGAGGCCAGGACCATCTCGAGCCGGCCCGAGGTCTCATCCGACGCCCAGCCGGCCACGAAGGTCGCGGCGGCCAGGCCAGCGAGGATGACGCCGAACTCGACGAACAGCAGCTGCAGGAACCCGCCGGCCGACGCGTAGTCGACGTTCGGGAAGATCGTCGACAGGATCTCGACGAACTGGGGCGAGTCGGCCAGCTGGGCCATGAAGCCGCGCGCCGCGCCGCCGAGCACCAGCCCGAAGAAGCCGACCCCGATCCCCCTCCAGGCGGCGGCGCCGAGATTGATGCTGATCGCTCGCGCCAGCGGACCGCCCAGCCCGAGCAGCGGGCGGGGCAGCGACGGGCTCGGCAGCGCCGTCGTCACGCCGATGTCCCGACGGGCGAACGCCTCGACCCCGATCGCGAGCATGATCCCGATCGCGACCGCCACGGTGAGGAGGGACGGCCAGTCGTAGACGCCGGCCAAAGCGACGTGGTTCGAGGTCCAGCCCCACCACGTCAGGTTGGCGAACGGCGCCAGCTCCGGCACCGGCGCCTGGTAGCCGTTGAGGATGAAGCCGGCGAAGGTCACGAAGCCGGCAAGGCCCGCGGCTGCGCCGCGGCCCACGAACGGGGCGAGAGCAAAGGCCAGCGCGCCGGAGGCGAGGGCGATGAGGCCGAGGACGGCAGCATAGCCGAAGGCCGACGCGACGCTGATCTCGTCGCCCGGCAGGACCGGGAAGGTGGCACCCGCGAAGGCGATCGAGACGAACGCCACCGCGACCGCGACCCCGAGCATCAGGACGTGTCCCGACAGCTTCTCGATCGCGATCCGGCGGCGCGATCGGCCGGTCGCCGCGACAAACTCGAGGCTGCCCCGCTGGGCCTCCCCGGCGAGCGTCCCCGACAGGGCGAGGATCGACCACAGGCTGACGACGAGCGGGAAGAAGACGCCGTACTTGTACTGGAGGTAGCCGCCGAGCGTACCGACGTTGACGACCTTGCCGGCCATGCCCTGCAGGATCGGCGGCACGGCCGCGACGATGTTCTCGAGCTCGGCGCGAGACGTCGGGGTGTTGAACTCGGTGACGATCGCCTTGCTGACGCCGACGAACACGAGCCCCAGGAGGCCGGCCGTGATGATCGTCGCACGACTGGAATCGCGGATGGTCTTGGCGAAGACGCTGCCGAAGCCGTAGATCCGGCTCCAGACCGAAGGCCCGCGCGGGACGGCCTGGGTCGCGGCGGTCATCGGGCCACCGCCTCGACCGCCGTCTTGCCGTACTCGGCCAGGAAGGTCTCCTCGAGCGACGGCTCCCGGCTGACGAAGTCGGCCAGGTCATAGGCGGCCGCCGCGCGAACGACCGGCATGATGCTGCCCGAGACGCGCATCCGCAGCACGTGGTCCTCGGCCACGATGTCGGACACGCCAGCCAGCGAGGCGAACGCCTCGACCGGGGCACCGTTCGTGAAGACGAGCTCGACCTGGTGGTGAGCCAGGTCGCGCAGCGACTCGGTTCGATCGACGCGGGTCAGGCGTCCCTCGCGGATGATGGCCACGCGGTCGCAGGTCCGCTCGACCTCGGACAGGATGTGCGAAGAGAGAAAGACCGTCCGGCCCTCGGCCTTGGCGTCTCGAATGACGCCGTAGAACTCCTGCTGGATCAGCGGGTCGAGGCCCGACGTTGGCTCATCGAGCAGCAGCAGGTCCGGCCGGTGCTGGAGGGCGATGACCAGCCCGATCTTCTGCTTGTTGCCCTTCGAGTACTCGCGGAATCGGCGCGACGGGTCGACGTCCAGCCGGGCGATGAGGTCGGCCTGGTAGGCCTTGTCGACGCCGCCCCGGAGGTTGGCGAAGTAGTCCAGCGTCTGGCCACCGGTGAGCTTGTCGTAGAGCACGAACTCGCCGGGCAGGTAGCCGACGCGGCGGTGGATCGCGACCGGGTCGGCCTGGGTGTCGATGCCGAAGATCGTGGCCCGGCCGCTCGTCGGCCGGATGTGGTCGAGCAGCGTCCGGATCATCGTCGTCTTGCCGGCGCCGTTGGGTCCGAGGAAGCCGAAGGCCTCCCCTTCCCGGACTTCGAGGTCGACGTCGATGCTGCCGCGGTGGCGGCCATAGGACTTCGTGAGCTTGTCGGTCTGGATGACGGTCGTCATGGGTTCCTCAGGGGGGACGTCGATCGTCCCCATCGAATGGCTCAGCTCGCCTTCGCGGTCGCTTCTCTCTCGGCGACGAAGCGCTCGAGGGCGGCGGGGATCTCGCGCTCGACGACGGCCACGAAATCGTGGGCCTCCTCGAGCCGGGCTCGAACGGGCGGCGGCTTGCCGCTCAACGCCTCGAGGCCCTGTTCGAGGATCTCTCGGAGCCGGCGGTAGATCGAGCCGGCGTTCGCGACGAAGGCCAGGAACGTACCCGGTGGCGCGCTCAGGTACTCCCGCCGGGCGCCACGCCGGCGCGTCCGGCGAAGAAACCCGATCGGCTCGAGCAGCCGGACCGTGCCGCTGATCGCGCCACGGCTGGCGTGCAGCTCCCGCGCAACCTCCTCGGCCGTCTGCTCGGGTGGGTCGCAGATCAGGAGGTAGCCCCATAGGCGGCCCGCCATCGGGGTCATGCCGTAGGTCGACATGAACTGCCCCATCGACTCCACGAACCGCGCCTCGTCATTCGTCATGTCGACGATGCTAGAAGGTTCTGTAGTTTCAGTCAATACTGAACAGTTCGTCCGTCCCTGTCGCCCAGGAGCGCCAATCGACGTCCGAACAATGACGGCGACCGGGCTGCCAGGTCGTCGGCCGGTCGTTTGTCGCCCAGGAGCGCCAATCGGCGGCCGAACAGGGCTTCGGACCTCCCTGGGCGTCTCCCCGCGGCCCGTTCGCGGCGCTGGCAGCGGCCTTGTCGGTCGATTGGCGCTCTAGAGCGACACTGGCGTCTGGCGGCACATGGCGGCGTGGCGCTGTAAGGAAGGCCCGTCCCCACACGGAACCGGGGTGGGCATCCGGAGAGACCGCCAGGGACGACGCTTCAGCGGAGCGCTGCGGCAATCGACCGGGCGGTTTCGAGGTCCCGGGCGCCCTCGATCCGGTAGGTGACGCCGTTCGCGTTCCAGGCGAGCACGTTCCCGGTGAGGCGGATGGAGTCGACGACCACCTCGCCATCCGCGTCCAGGTAGCCGATCGCGTGGAGGCCGCCGGCAATCCAGTAGCCCGGTTGGCCGTCGACGGTGACGCGTTCGAACGTCGTGACGCGCTGAATGAACTTGACGACCAGCTCCTCGTCGATGGATCCGGGGAGCTGCGTGATCAGGATGCCGACCGAGGGCACGTTCCCGGCCGGGTGCCGCGGCGTCGGCGGATAGACGAGGCTCGCCTGGCGCACGCCGGGGCGGAGGTCCTGCACCGCCGCGATCGGCCCATCAAGACCGACGCCCTCCGGGACCAGGACGTCGAACCGGGCCTCGGCGTCGAGCGATTCGAGGGGGACGAGCCGTCCGAGATCCAGGGTTTCGAACGGGCTGCCGACCGGCGGGCTGGCCGTCTCGCCGACGAAGATGATCCGGAGCCCCGGCAGGCCGAAGCCCAGCGCCGCGGCCAGCCCGGCCAGCACCAGCAGGGCGGCCAGGGCGATCAGGACGGCCCGTCGGACCGGCCGCCTGCCCAAGCTGGCAATCCATCGCGACCGCGCGGCGGGAGCCTCGAGGCGCAGCCGTGCCGCCCGCGCCAGGTCGACCCGCGGCGGTCGGGTCTCGAGCGACCGGCCCAGGTCGCGCAGGGCCAGCTCCAGGTCGGCGTCGCCGAGCCGGGCGAGCTCGAAACCGGTCATGGCTGCCCTCCCCCGCCGAGGGCCAGGCGCAGCCGTTCGAGGGCTCGCGACTGGCGCGACTTGACGGTGCCGCGCGGAATTCCGAGCGCCTCCGCGGTCTCCGCCTCGCCAAGATCGAGGAAGAACCGGTAGCCGAGCACCAGCCGGTCGTCCTCGCGCAGCCTGCCGAGTGCCTCGAGCAGCGCCGCGCGGCGCTCGTGGACGAGGACCGCCGCCTCGGGCGACGGGGCCGCGTCGTCTCCGCGGCGGTCCTCGGCGAGGCGGAGGGCCACGCCAGCCCGGCGCTCCGCGGAACGCCGCCGGTTGCGTGCCTCGTTGGCGACGATCCGGAGGATCCAGGGCCGAAACGGCGATCCCGTCCGAAAACGCGGGAGCGCGGCATGGGCCTTCACGAATGCCTCCTGCACGGCGTCCTCGGCCTCATCGGCATCGCGGGTGAGCAGCGCGGCCGTCCGCAGCGCCGCGTCCTGGTGACGACGCAGCAGGTCCTCGTAGGCCATGACGTCGCCCCGCTGCGCGCGCTCGATGAGCTCCGACTCTTCCGTTTGGACGGCCCTCCGAACGGCTGGTCCCGCGGGCCTACTCGCGACGGCGCCGAGTGACGAACCATAGCCCAGCGGCCCCCAGCACGAGGCCGAGCGCGCCGGCGCCGGCCGCGGCGACCCCGGCCATCGCGGGCGTCTCGGCCGTGGCCGTCCCGGCATCCGAGGCGGTGGCACTTGCCGCCACGTCACCGACGACGATCGCGCCGGTCATGCCTTCGTGGAGCGCGCAGGCATACGGGTAGATCCCCGGTCGCTCGAATGCGTACGACACGGTCGAACCGGGCTGGAGCTGGACGTCACGCGAGCCCCACTCCTGGTTGGCCCCGGTGATCAGGTGGCTGACGGCGCTGTCGTTGACGAAGGTGACGGTCGTGCCCGGCGCGACGCGGGCCACGGTCGGCGCGAAGTCACACAGGTTCGCCTGGATCTCGGAGGCGGCCCCGGCGCTGGAGGCCGGCATCTCGTAGCCGTGGAAGCACGGATTGCCCGCGAGCGCCGACAGCGCGCCGGCGGTTGAGGCAGCGGCCGCAGCGACGATGACCGCTGCCAGGATCGTGAGACGGGTGAGCCGGACGGCCATGGCTGGACCTCGAGTGCGGATCGATGTACCCCACATACACCGCCCGCCGCGTCGAGGTTCCCGCGCGCGCGAAATCGACCCCGTCAGCCCACCGGGGTGTGGGTCGCCGCGACGCTCTCGAGGTACGACTTGATCGTCGGGACGGCGGTCAGGACACGCTCGAAATAGGCGTTGACGGCCGCCATCGCGTCCTGCTGGACGCCGGCGATGCGCTCGGCGCGCGACGCGCCCCCCTGTTCCTGGCCCGTCAGGGCATCCCGCAGCTCCAGCAGGCGTCGAACCATGTCGCCCTCGGCGGGACCCTCAAGCGCCGCGATGGCCGACATGATCAGCTGGTCGACCTGCGTGACGAGGGCCTCGGGTTCGAAGGCATCGCGCGCGTCGGCCGCCTCGTCGAGCGCCCGCAGCAGGGCGGCCAGCTGGTAGAGCGCCGTTGCCGGCTCGTCGAACAGCTCGCGGATGAAGGCCGCCTCGGCGAACCGCCCGGTGAGGCGGAAGATGTTGTACATCCGCCGCGCCGCCTTGCCGTAGTTCGGCGACTTGACGGTGTACTTGTAGACCTCTTCGGTCAGCTGCTCGACGTAGTCAGCGACCGCGTCGGCGCCCATCTGCTTGACGAGCTTGGAGAACAGCGGGATCGACTCGGTCTCGAGGTAGACCTCCTGGAAGTACGGGTCGAGGAAGCCGTCGAGGGGCGTGATCGTCCCGTCCGGCGCCTCCCAGGTCGGGTCGAGCATGTTCGAAGCGTTGACCAAGCCACCTTCGACTGGATCGGCCAGCAGCCAGTCGAGCTTGCACCAGCCGGGCTCGCGCCCGGCGTCCTCCCAGCGCAGCTCCGCCCGGCTGCCGTCCGGTCGCTCGAAGGCGATGACGCCCTCGGCCACCTCGGCCGGCGTCCACGACACGGCATGACCACGGCTGACTCGCTCGCCGCCGACGGTCCCCGCCTCCGGCCAGCTGCCGAACTTGATCTCCTGGAGTCGAAAGCCGGGACCGCTTCGGGTCGCGAGGGCCTTCTCGCGGACGACCTCTGCGAGCGTCCGGCACGCCTCCTCCCGGGTGGCCGCGCGGATGTGGACCCGTTCGAAGAAGTCGGCGTCGGCCGGGAAGCGCTGGATGCGGCTCTGGGCCGCCGAGCCCGATAACGCCAAAGCGGTGGTCACGGCAGGCGGACGGTCCTCGAAGCCCACGATCGCCGCCATCCGCCGGAAGCGTTCGAGCTCGCCGGCGTCATGGTCGGCCATCGTGATCCGGTGGCCGTAGACCCCGGACGCGACGTCGACCTCCACCTCGCCGCCGGCCTCGGCCGTCATCGCGGCGATCCAGCGCTCCGCCTCCTCGCGGTCCAGCTCGACGCCCATCGCCTCGGCCGACTGCAGGAGCTTCGCCGTGGCGTCCTCGCGGGCGTTGACACGTGGCATCGTGGGCCGAATCCTACGAGCGCCGGGCACGCGCCTGCTCCTCGGGCGGGCGGACGCTGCGGAAGGTCGCGTAGACGAGGAGGTCGTAGACGATCTTCAGGCCGCCGGCGATGAAGAACGGCACGCCGAGGGCGGCGACGCTGAAGGCGAAGCCGGTGACCACGGGGCTGACCGCGCTGGCGGCGCTGCGGGCGACGTTGGTGATGCCCGCGGTCGCGGTTCGCTCGTCGGGATCGACGACGGCCATCGTGTAGGACTGGCGGGTCGGGACGTCCATCTGCGAGACGCTCATCCGGGCCAGGAAGAGCGCCACTGCCAGCCACGCGGTCGGCGCGAGCGGCACGAGCATCAACAGTACGTTCGACGGCAGGTGGGTGAAGACCATCGTGTTCAGGAGCCCGATCCGACCGGCCAGCCAGCCGGCGGCGAGGAGCGACAGGCCGGACAGCACCCCGACCCAGAAGAAGATCACGCCGAGCAGCTCGGGGCTCATCCCCCAGCGGAGGTTGAACCAGAACGCGACCAGGGAGTGCACGACGAAGCCGCCGGCGAAGGCGTCGAGGGCGAAGCGCGCGGCGAGCCGCGCGACCGTCCCGCCCGAGCGGTGGATGCCGATGAACCGCCGCTCGGCCTGGAGCTTCACGGCCTCGACCCGCTCGGAGAGGCTCGCGAACAGGGCCAGGTTGGCCAGGCCGATCGCCGCGTACAGCACGAACAGCGGGCGGTAGGCGTCGGCGCCGGTCAGGCCCAGGCCGGCGAAGAAGCCGACGGAGCCCGCGAACAGCGCGCCGGCGGCGCCGGCGAAGTTGGCGATCGTGTTGTAGACGCTGAACAGCCAGGTGCGTCGCTCGTTGCCGGTGGTCTGCGGCAGGACCGCCTGCTCGACGGTGTTGAAGACGCCGACCTCCGAGCTCGTGGCGCTGATCGTGCCGGTGAAGCCACCGAGCAGCAGCAGCCAGAAGTTGTCGGTGATCGCGAACAGCAGGCCGCCGAGGACCATCAGACCGGCCATCGTCACCGCCGTCCGGCGCCGGCCGAACCGGTCGGCCATCAGCGACCAGAAGATCGTCATCACCGCCGAGCCCGCGATCGCGCAGGTCAGGATGACCCCGATCAGGAGCGGATCGAGCCCCAGCTCCCGCAGGTAGATCGCCAGGATGACCGCGAGATAGCCGTAGCCGAACGTCCGGAGGGCGCGCGTGAGCAGCAGCTTCTTGCCGTCACGGCTCAGCCAGCCGAGACGCCACGCGGAGCGGGTCGCCGGCTCAGCCAATCTGAGGAAGCGTGGTCATTGATGCGACGGTACGACCAATCGGATAGGCCTCGCCAGTCGACTGTCCGCTTGATCCTCGCCGCTGGGTCCGCAAGGGCCAACGGTCACAGACGCGAGGAAGCCTCGCCGAGACGATCGGCGCGCTCGGTCCCCCGACGCGAACGCGTCCTGGTGGTTGAATCGTCGGGCAAGGAGCACACCCATGACCGTTGCCACCGAACGCCCGCGCGGCGGCCGCTTTCCGGACCGCGCATCCGACGTCCTGCGCGCCGGGCGCCACCCGCTCGATCCCCTCTTCCGGCCCCGATCGGTCGCCGTGATCGGCGCCACCGAGAAGGCCGGCAGCGTGGGCCGGACGGTCTTCTGGAACCTCATCAGCAGCCCCTTCGGGGGCACCGTGCTGCCGGTCAACCCGAACCGTCCGAGCGTCCTTGGCGTCAAGGCCTATTCCAGCCTCGAGGGGATCGAGGACCCGGTCGATCTGGCCGTCATCGTGACGCCCGCGTCGAGCGCGCCGGGACTCGTGGCCGAGTGCGGCGCGAAGGGCGTCAAGGGCGTGATCATCATCTCGGCCGGCTTCCGCGAGGTCGGGGAGGCCGGGGCGGAGCTGGAGCGCCAAGTCCTGGCCGAGGCGCGAGCCGCCGGGATCCGGGTCGTCGGGCCGAACTGCCTCGGGATCATGAACCCGGTCGGCGGCCTCAACGCGACCTTCGCCGCCGGGATGGCGGCGGCCGGCAACGTCGGCGTCGTGAGCCAGAGCGGCGCGCTCCTCACGGCCGTCCTCGACTGGAGCGCCCGCGAGGGCGTCGGCTTCAGCTCGGTCGTGTCCCTCGGTTCGATGCTCGACGTCGGCTGGGGCGACGTCATCTACTACTTCGGCGACGACCCGGCGACCCAGAGCATCCTCATCTACATGGAGACGATCGGCGACGCCCGGGCCTTCCTGTCGGCCGCCCGGGAGGTCGCGCTGACCAAGCCGATCATCGTCATCAAGCCCGGTCGGACGGCCCAGGCCGCCAAGGCCGCGGCATCGCACACCGGCTCGCTGACCGGCTCCGACGAGGTCCTCGACGCCGCGTTCCGCCGGGTCGGCGTGCTTCGGGTCGACGGCATCGCCGATCTGTTCGGCGTGGCCGCGGTGCTGGCCAAGCAGCCCCGGCCCCGGGGCCCCAACCTGACGATCGTCACCAATGCCGGCGGGCCCGGCGTCCTCGCGACCGACGCCCTCGTGACCGGCGGCGGCCGCCTGACCGAGCTGTCCGAGGCGACGATGGCCGCCTTCGACGCCGTCCTGCCGCCGACGTGGAGCCACAACAACCCGGTCGACATCATCGGCGACGCCCCGCCGGATCGGTACGCCAAGGCGCTCGAGATCGCCGCCCGCGACCCGGCGGCGGACGGCATGCTGGTCATCCTCACGCCCCAGGCGATGACCGATCCGACCGAGACGGCGCGCGAGCTCGTCCCGTATGCCCACACCGAAGGCAAGCCCGTCCTGGCCGCCTGGATGGGCGGGAAGGACGTCGAGGAGGGTGCCGGGGTCCTGTCGCGCGCCGGCATCCCGACGTTCGACTACCCGGACACCGCCGCCCAGATGTTCAACCACCTGTGGCGCTCGTCGGTCGACCTGCGGGCGCTGTACGAAACCCCGGTCCTGCCCGAGGAGCCGGAGCGGCTGCTGGACCGCGCCGCCGCCTCGGACCTGCTTCGAACCGTGCGCGACGAGGGCCGGACGCTCCTGACGGAGGTCGAATCGAAGGCCGTCCTCTCGGCCTACGGCATCCCGATCACCGAGACGCGCGGCGCCCGGACCGTCGAGGAGGCCGTCTCGGCCGCCGACGACCTCGGGTACCCGGTCGTCGTCAAGCTCCATAGCCGGACGATCACCCACAAGACCGACGTCGGTGGCGTCCAGCTCAACCTCCTCGACGCCGACGCGGTGCGAGGTGCATGGCGGACGATCGAGGCCGCGGTCAGCGAGGCTCGCGGGCGCGAGCACTTCGAAGGTGTCAGCGTCCAGCCGATGATCAACTACACCGGCTACGAGCTGATCCTGGGCTCGTCGCTCGACCCGCAGTTCGGGCCGGTCCTCCTGTTCGGGATGGGCGGTCAGCTCGTCGAGCTGTTCCGCGACCGGTCGCTGGCCCTGCCGCCGCTGACATCGACCCTCGCCCGGCGGATGATCGAGCGGACGACCATCGCCGGCGCCCTGAAGGGAATCCGGGGCCGGCGGCCGATCGACGTCGACGAGCTGGGGCAGCTCCTTGTCCGCTTCAGCCTCCTCGTCGTCGAGCAGCGCCAGATCAAGGAGATCGACATCAACCCGCTGCTGGCGTCGCCGGAGCGGCTCATCGCCCTCGACGCCCGCGTCGTCCTCCACGACCCATCGGAGTCCGACGACAGCCTGCCGCGGCTCGCGATCCGACCGTATCCCCGCCAGTACGTCCAGCCCTGGACCGCTCCTGACGGCACCGAGTTCCTCATCCGGCCGATCCGGCCCGAGGACGAGCCGCTGATGGTGCGGTTCCACGCCGAGCTGACCGAGGAGACGGTCTACTCGCGCTACTTCGAGCACCTCGGCCTGTCGCAGCGGACCGCCCACGAGCGCCTGACCCGCGTCTGCTTCAACGACTACGACCGCGAGATCGCGCTCGTCGCGCTGACGACCGACCGCGGCGATGAGCGCGAGATCGTCGCCGTCGGACGGCTGTCGAAGGCCCACGCCCAGCCCACCGCCGAGTTCGCGGTCCTCGTCGGCGATCGCTGGCAGCGGCGGGGACTGGGGGCGGAGCTGCTGCGGCGCCTCGTCGGCATCGCCCGCGACGAGGGCCTCGAACAGATCGGCGCGGACATGCTTGCCTCGAACATCGGCATGCGGAAGACGGCCAGGTCAGCCGGCTTCAGGATCGTTGACGACGGCGGCGTGACGGTGGAGGCGGTTCTCGAGCTGGGCTGAGCCCGGAAGCTCAGGGCGACCGCTTCGATTCGCGCCCTTTGTCACGCTCGCTTCCGGCGGTCCTGCCCTGTCCTCGGGGCATCTGCGCGACCATGATCGCCGAAGGAGGTGCGCCCGATGCAGATCCTCTTGGCACTCGATGGATCGCCGTCGTCGGTCGAGGCCCGTGATCTCGTCGCCGGCCGACCGTGGCCGGCGGGAACCTCGATCACGGCGGTCACGGTCTATGAGCTCCCGATCGCCTGGCTCGGCG
>VEOW01000175.1 GCA_012026785.1 Chloroflexota bacterium
ACCGCCACCACCGCCGCCACCGCCGCGGCCACCGCCGCCGCCGTTACCGCCGCCGTTGCCACCGCCGCTCCCACCACCGTTACCCTCGCCTCGGCCGCCCTTCTTCTTGTCATCGTCCTTCTCGCGGCACGGGCCGACGAGAGGCCCGCCCCACGATCGGGCGTCGTACTGGTGGGCGGTGATGGACCCGAGCGGCCCTTTCACGCCATCGCCGCGCCGTGCCCGACGCAGCCAGGCCTCGATGTCGTCATCCCAGGCCTTCGGGCCGAGCTCGGCCTTGACGGGGTCGACCATCCAGGTCCCGCAGGCGCGGCGGTACAGCAGACCGGGCGGATCGATGGCGTTCTTGGCTCCCGGCTCGGTCCCCTTCTTGAAGACCTCGCGGACGGTGTCCCGCGTCCAGGGGCCGGGTTTGCCGCCGCTCCAGCGGTCCTGGCGAGCATGGACAATGCCGTCCGGTTCCTGGAACTTGGCGACGGGCCAGCCGGCGGTGAGGTCGCGGACGAATGCGTGCCACACCTCGCCGCCGGTGGCGAGCGAGGTGGGCGGCGACTTCGTGCGCGGCTCGGAGTGGTCGCTGTTGCCCATCCAGACGCCGACCGCGAGCGACGGCAGCTCCCCGTCCTGGTAGGGCGGCAGGTAGCCGTACGCGCCGAAGTCCCGGTTGTTGTCCGAGGTGCCGGTCTTCACAGCCGCGGGCCGATGCTCCTTGTCAGGCCCGTTCTTCAGCTGCAGGACCTCGGCCCAGAAGGGGTTGCCCCTGGGATCGGTGTTCCCGGCCAGGATGTCGGAGACGAGGTAGGCGCTCTGGGGTGAGAGGACCTGGTCGGCCTCCGCAGCCGGGCGTTGGTAGACCGTCGAGCCGTCGGGTCCCTCGATCGACAGGATGTACTGGGTGTCGACATGGGCACCGCCGTTACCGAGGGCGCCGAAGGCGCTCGTCAGGTCGACGATGCGGGTCTCGACCGTGCCGATCGCCCCGGCCAGGCCTGACTGCAGGAAGCCCTCGTGACCGCCGGCGAACTGCACGCCCATCGATTCGGCGAGCGTCCCAACGGCCTCGTTGCCGACTCGCTCGAGGGCCCGGATGGCCGGCAGGTTGAGGGACTGCTGGAGGGCGTAGCGGACGTCGACCGGGCCGCGCTCCAAGCGGTCGGCATTCTTCGGCGCCCACTCCTTCCCGAACCGCGTCGAGATGTCGAGCAGCAGGCTGCCCGGAGTGAGCAGGTTGGCCTCGAATGCGGCCGCGTACACGAACGGTTTGAACGCCGCGCCCGGCTGGCGGTAGGCGGCCGCGACGTCGTACTCGGGCGAGAACTTCTTGCTGGTCAGTTCGTCCCACTCATAACCCGCGCTGCCGGCGTAGGCCAGGATCTCGCCGGTCTTGTAGTCGATGGCGACCAGGGCCGCGTTGTGGATGTCCTTGCCGCGGAGGCTCTCGATCCAGCGCCGATCGTGCTTGGAGAAGTCGAGCTGCTTGACCAGCTTGTCGGCGGCCTCGCGCGGGAGGTTCGGGATGATGCCGCCCGCCAGGGCGTATCGCTCGGCGAGCTGCTGAGCGTCCCAGTCCAGGGTCGTGACGACCCGATAGCCCCCCATCTCCACGGCGTCCGGTCCGCCGAGCAGCTCGTCGAGCTGACGCCGCACGGCCCACGAGAAGTGCGGCGCCCGGAACGTCTGCGGCTGCTCGCCAGCGAGCACGACCGGCTCGTCGAGGGCGTCCTGCAGCTGGCTGGGCGTGAGCGTCGTCCAACGCGAGGTGTTGAGCGCCTGCAGGACGTAGTTCCGCCGCAGGACCGGCGGCGAGTCCTTCGGCACGACCAGCCGCCCCTCGTCGTCCTTGACGGCGTACTGGTAGGGGTCGTAGCTCGATGGCGCCTGCGGCAGCCCGGCCAGGAGGGCGGCCTGCGACGGCGTCAGCTTCGAGAGGTCCTCCACCCCGAAGTAGATCCGGGCGGCGGCCGCGATGCCGTAGGCCCGATGCCCGTAGTAGATCTCGTTGAGGTAGGCGGTGATGATCTTCTGCTTGCCTTCCTCGCCGGGATAGGCCTCGGTCAGCCTGGCGGCCTGGAGGATCTCGAGGGTCTTGCGGAGGTAGCGATCCGAGGCCAGGACGTCGGCCGGCAGGAACCGCGCCCGGACGAGCTGCTGGGTGATCGTGGACGCCCCGCGCTCCAGGTCGCGCTCGCCGCCGAGGTTCTGGGCGACGGCCGCGGCGATCGCGGCTGGATCGAAGCCGTCGTTGTCCCAGAACGTCCGGTCCTCCGCCGTCGTGGTTGCGTCGAGCACGAGCGGCGGCACCTCGGCGAAGGTCACGACACGCCGTCTCTCTCGCTCGAACCGGGCGAGCTCGACGGTCCCGGTCCGGTCGTAGAGGATCGTGGGTTGGGAGAAGCTGAGGGAATCGAGGGCGTTCGTCGGGTCGGGCAGCCGCGCGGCCAGGCTCTCGATGACCCCGGCCCCGATGAGGCCGGTCGTTCCACCGACCGCGCCACCCACGACGGCCATCGACAGCACGACGGCGCCCACGATCCGCAGGATCGGGCTGCGCCGCCGCGGGCGGCGCGCTCGCCGGGCCTCGAGGATCGCGTGCGCGCGCGCGGACAGATGCGGCGCGCTGCGGCGCGGGGAGTGGCGTGATCCGAGTGTCCGCGCGGAACCGGTCATGAGGTGGAAGCTCGGGTCAGCGCCCGATGCGGCCCGTCTTCACGAGCGCCTGCAGGAATCGCAGATGCTCGATCTCTCGAACGCTCCAGCCGCTGCGCGCCGGCCGGAGCCCGTGCATCAGCGCCACCAGGTTGCCCGCCTCGCGCTCCGTCCAGCCACCGCTCTCGAGGTGCCAGACGAGGGTTCGCGCGCCCGCGGGAGCTGCGGGGGGAATGGCCATGTCGTTTTCGAAGCTCCAGTGCTGTCCGCCGGTCGAGCGGTTGCGCCGAGGCTACGAACGCTCGGGCTGCGACTGGCTGCCTTCCCGACCGGCTGGCCCTTGCAGTCGGCTGTCACGGTCGGAGCTGTAGCGGCGGTGCGATGCCGAGCGCCTTCCGGGCTGCGTTCCTGCATCCCGGCGGGCTCCGGGGCATCATGAGATCCGTGATGGAGCTGCCGCCCCCGCGGCCGACGATCGTGCCGGCGACGGACCTCGGCGGCGTCGGCGTCCTCAAGCACGGCAACCTGTATCTGCTGTCCGACGCGTTCGGTGACATCCATCCGGACTCCCGCGGCCTCGGGCGCTACGAGCTCGACACGCGGGTCCTGTCGTGCGCGATCCTGCGGGTCAACGGCGTGCGGCCGACGCTGCTGAGCGGGCAGACCGCGGCCAACCACCTTGGCACGCTCCAGTTCACCACCCCCGAGCTGCACCGCGACCTGGCGATCAAGCAGGACACCGAGGAGGCCCTCGGTCGTCGGGCGATCGCGATCATGCGACGACGCTGGATCGCCGGGGGGCTCGGTGAGCGGATCGAGGTCACCAACTACAGCGCCCGGCCCCAGGAGGTCGTGCTCGACCTGGAGCTCGACGCCGACGGGGCCGACATCTTCGAGGTTCGGGGGCGGGTTCGACCGCGGCGCGGGACCTTCGAGCCGACGCTGGCCGGCCCCGAGCGGATCGTCTTCACCTATGACGGCCTCGACGGCCTGCGGCGCCGGACGGTCGTGTCGTGTAGCCCGGCCCAGGTCGACCCGAGCGCGGAGGTCCCGGGGTCCGACGACGATCGGGGCGGCGAGGGCTCGGTTCGCGCCCGGTGGCGGCTGACGATCGAGCCGGGCGGGCGCGGCGAGATCCACTGGCAGGTCGCGGCCGAGGTCGAGCCGACGCCCGGCGGGGAGTCGCTTCGGCGGGCCTCGCCGCCGTTCGGCGCGGGGACCGCGGCCTCGGAGTCGGCCGACGTGCCACCACCGCTCGGTGGTCAGGCCATCGGCGAGCCCGGCGAGGCGGCCGCGGCGTACGAAGCCTGGACCGGCGACTGCGCGCGGATCCGGTCCGATGGCGAGCTGCTGGACCTCGCCATCCGCCGGGGAATCGCCGATCTGCGGCTGCTTCGTAACGACGGTCCGCGACCCGGCGAGCACTACCTTGCGGCCGGCGTGCCGTGGTTCACGACGCTCTTCGGACGAGACAGCCTGATCACCGCGCTGCAGGTCCTGCCGTTCATGCCCGCCGTCGCGCGCGAGATCCTCTCGGTGCTGGCCGACTGGCAGGCCACCGAGGACGACCCGGAGCGCGACATGGAGCCGGGCAAGATCCTGCACGAGCTGCGGGTCGGAGAGCTGGCCCGGACGGGCGAGCTGCCGCACCGGCCGTACTACGGCAGCGTCGATGCCACGCCGCTGTGGCTGATCCTCCTCGACGAGACCTACCGCTGGACCGGCGACCTCGAGCTGGTTCGCCGGCTGTGGCCCAATGCCCGGGCCGCGCTCGACTGGATCGACCGGTTCGGCGACCGGGACGGTGACGGCTTCGTCGAGTACGAGCGCCGGAGCGACCAGGGCCTGGTCAACCAGGGTTGGAAGGACTCCGGCGACTCGGTGCGCCACCGCGACGGCTCCGTGGCGCGGGCGCCCATCGCCCTGGTCGAAGTCCAGGGCTACGTCTATGACGCGAAGCGCCGGATGGCGGGCCTCGCCCGCCGGCTCGGCGACGCCGCCCTCGCCGCCCGGCTCGACGCCGACGCCGACGCCCTCGCCGCTCGCTTCGATGCCGCCTTCTGGATGCCCGACGCGGGCTTCTATGCGATGGCGCTCGACGGCGAGAAGCGCCAGGTGGGGGCGATCGCGTCGAACGCCGGGCATTGCCTGTGGAGCGGAATCGTCCCGCCGGAGCGGGTCGACGCCCTCGTCGAACGGCTGCTCGACGCCGCCATGGACAGCGGCTGGGGCATTCGGACGTATGCGTCCGGGCAGCCCGGCTTCAACCCGGTCGGCTACCACACCGGGAGCGTCTGGCCGCATGACAACGCCCTCATCGCCGCGGGCATGAAGCGGGTCGGCCGTCACGATGCCGCGGACCGGGTCGCGTCACGGCTGTTCGAGGCGGCCCAGCGGTCGCCGGACTTCCGGCTTCCCGAGCTCTACTGCGGCTTCGACCGGGGGCTGGCGGAGGTGCCCGTCCCCTACCCGGTGGCGTGCTCGCCGCAGGCCTGGTCGGCGGCGACGCCGCTGTCGCTGCTGCAGACCATGCTGGGCATGCACGCCGACGCGGCCAACGACCGACTCGAGCTGGATCGCCCGCATCTGCCGTCGTGGCTCGGCAAGGTGACCGTGCACGAGCTGCGGGTCGGGGGGCGGACGGTCGACCTGCTGTTCCACCGCTGGCGTGGCGCCACGACCAGTGCCGAGGTCCTCCGCCGAGAGGGCGACCTGGAGCTCGTCATCCGGGTCTGACCTCGAGGTCGAGGATTCAGGCGATTGCAACGGCGCCAGCCGTGCGCGTTGTCGCGCGTTCCCCCTCGCCGGTCGAGAGTGTCCACGGCCCTTCCGGGCCAGTCAGGACATGCAGGGATGGAGGTCTCTATGAGCATCATCGCCTGGATCGTGCTCGGCGCGATTGCCGGCTACCTCGCCGGCTTCCTCGTCCGCGGAGACGAGGGCCTCGGGGTGATCGGCCACATCGTGCTTGGAATCGTCGGCGCACTCGTCGGCGGCTTCCTCGCCGGGGCGCTGTTCGGCACCGATCCCATCGACGGCGCGCTCGACATCAGCTCGATCGTCGCCGCGACGATCGGCGCGGTCATCGTGGTCGTCGCCTGGAACGCCATTGCCGGCCGGTCCCGGACCGGGCGGGTGACGTAACCGTCCCATTCGAGTCGGGCATCCCGCCCGATACGGAACGCGACGCGGACGCCCACCGCCAATCCGGTGGGCGTCCGCCATCTGATCGTCAAACCACAGACACACCGAAGGAGGCGCGCATGTCGCGGATCAGCGACGACATCGAGGTCAGGGTTCCTGTCTCGGTTGCCTACAACCAGTGGACGCAGTTCGAATCGTTCCCGCAGTTCATGGAGGGCGTCGAGCGGGTCGCGCAGCTCGACGACACGACCCTCGAATGGACGGCCTCGATCGGCGGCCAGACGCGGCAATGGCGGGCCCGCAGCACCGACCAGCGGCCCGACGAGCGGGTTGCCTGGGTCAGCACGAGCGGGGCGAGGAACGATGGCATCGTGTCCTTCGAGCCCCTCGGACCGGATCGGACACGGGTCAGCCTGGAGCTGGACATCGAGCCCGAAGGGCCGGTCGAGTCGGCCGGCGATGCGCTCGGAATCGTCGATCGACGGGTGAAGGGCGACCTGGAGCGGTTCCGCGACTTCATCGAGTCCCGCGGCACCGAAACCGGCGCCTGGCGCGGAACGGTCGAGGGCGGCCAGGTCCGGTGACACGCGTTTACGTCGACGTCGGCGCGACCGCCGTCGACGGCGAGGCCGGGGCCTCCGACGAGGATGCCGTCCGGGCGCTGCGATACCTCGTGGAGCTCGGCCACGAGGTCACCCTGGTCGGCGACGACCCGGTCGGCATCCCGCCCGAGATCCGCCAGCTCGCCTCGGTCGTGGCCATCGTTCCGAGCCGGCCCGACGGACCCGCGTGGTACGTGACGACCAACGTCGAGCACTGTCGCGGCATGTCCGCGCGGGTCCGGACCGTCCTGGTCGGGGCCGCGCCGGCGCCCGGATCCGTGCGCCGCTGCGACGGCGTCGCCCGGGACCTACAGGCTGCGGTGATGGAGATCCTCGCGGCCGAGGCCATGCAGCCCTCGACCGGGGCCACACTGTGATGCTGCTGCAAGGTTCGTCCCGAGCGGCTCTTTGCGTCGCCGAGAGGGCCGGACGCCGAGCATCGCGCTGACGCGGCGATCCCTCGTCGCCACGTTCCCTCCCTTGGGATCTCCGGTCTGCCCGATC
The DNA here is from genome assembly GCA_012026785.1 of Chloroflexota bacterium. GTDB lineage: Bacteria > Chloroflexota > Limnocylindria > Limnocylindrales > CSP1-4 > UBA5189. The sequence goes on from VEOW01000175.1 coordinate 6,897, forward strand.
GGACGTCCCGCCCTCCTCCGACCGTCCGTCCCCCGGGCGGTCGTGCCTTCTGCGGCCTGGTCCGCGGGCCCGGCGGCCCTGTTCAGCCGGCTGCAGCCTTCCTCGGACCGCCCCGCCGATCGGCGAGCGTCAGCCCCATCGCGGCAAGCGGCAGCAGGGCCAGGCCGATCAGCAGCCGCGGCGCGCCGCCGACCAGCAGGCCGATCATCAATCCGGCGCTGAAGGTCATCCCGGCCGTCAGGCGCTCGTCGGATCCGGACTCGATGGCCCGCAGGGCGTCGTCCACCGCTCCGCGCGAGGCCCGCGCGAGCTCCGGCATCGAGCGGCTCATGCCCTCGAGGGCCCCGCGAGCCTCGCGCACGGCCGTCTCGAGGGATGGTCGTCCGCCCTCGTTGGGGCCGCCGTTGTGGCGAGGTGCCTTCACCTCGGGCGTCGAACGCTCGGTCGTCATCGTGATCTCTCCTACCTGCTGTGCCCGCCAGCGCTCACTGCGCTGCGAGCCGGGTGCAACTCCGGGGGGTCAACTAACGGCTCGGGCGTGGCGCATCCGCCCGTACCGTCGGGTTCCTCGCGGCGTGGGCCGCGATGCAAGGAGGTGCCGAGATGAGTGATCTCAAGCGAACCATTCGTGACACGGAAGCCGACGCCAAGGAAACCATGCGCCGGGCCGACGGCGAGGAATCGCTGAGCGACAAGATGGCCAACGCCGGCGACCGGATGCGGAACGCCGTCGAGAACGCCGGCGACGAGATCCACGAGACGGTGGACGACGCTCGACGGGACGCGGCGTACGAGCGGGGTCGCGCCGACGAGATGGCCGACGAGAGCCGCCGCTGACATCAGGATCGCGGCCTCAGGTTCGCGATCGCGCACCCGACCGGCCCCCGGCCCCGCCACGCTCCGTGGAGCGGGCGCCGCCGGGGGCTCGTCGCTGCCAGGGTCGAAGCGACCGGTGGCGGCCCGCCGTGACGCCGAGGGCTCGCTCTCGGGTCCCCGTCGCCTGGCGAGCGCCGACCCGGGCGCGACCCGCGCCTTCGAGGACGGCTCCCTGGACGGCCGCGGCGGCAACCAGGGGCCATGCTGTCGGCAGCCCCTGCGGCTCGCCGACCGTGGGCTGGTCCCGCTCGCCCTCGCCGCACCACGGGCAGGCGTCCAGGTCCGCGTCCGACCAGCGCCCGCAGGCCGCGCACGGTGCCGCGACCCACGAGGCACACGTCGGACAGCGGCGCCACGCGGGATCGACGAGGGAGCCACAGGTGCCGCACGACGCGGCCACGAGCGAGTCGGCGATCATGGCGGCGGTGATCGCGCGACTCCGCCGTTCGGCCAACGGCTCCTGGGGGCGGACGGCGGCATAGACGGCCAGCGATAGCGGCAGCAGCAGCGGAGTGGACAGGAGCACCCAGCCCGCGGCAACGAGTGCGGCCAGCTCCGAGCCGGTCCGATGCTCCGCATCTCCATGGACCCACAGGGCCGACAGCAACCACAGGGCGACGAGGCCCGCCACGGCGGCGGTGATGATCGTCGAGAGGGCCGGATCGGCGAGGAAGCGGGCGAGGATGTCGGGCATTCCATGCACTCGGCTGCGAGATTGGGCTGGGCTCAGTGTCGCGATCGCTCGTCACCGCGGTGCTGGCGAGCGGTCAGGGGGACTTGCAGATCCGTGTCGCGCCTCGCCCGACGGCGCGTGAAGGCCGGCTGACGAACGGATCCCGGGCTGCCGTCGAGGGGTCCCCGCCTACCCGATCGACGGCAGCCCCACTCCCGGGCGGTGTCCGCCGGGGCCGCCTGTCAGGCCGAGCCGACGAGCACCTCGTCGCCGGCGCCCCTGGATCCGGGTCGCGCCAGCCCCCCGGATCCCGCCTCCGTCGTTGCGATGCGTCGCGACAGCTCCTCCTCGAGGCGCTGGATGCGGATCGCAGCCTCCCACGCCGGGGCGTCAGGATCGCCCGCGTCACGCTGCTCGATCGACTGGAGCAGCTCCTCCATCAGCTGGAGCAGAGACGTGTCCATGATCGAACTCCCGCAGCGATGTCGACGCCTGGAACGATGGCGCGCATCGGCTTGCGGGCGGCTGCTGCCCGGCCCGAGGGCCATTGCGATTGCGTGACACCGCTACAGAAGCATCACAGCCGGAGGCAATGGACCGCCCTGCGAGACGCCCGCGACAGGCGATGGCAACTGGGCGACCGGCGGGTCGGGTGGGCGTGCGACAGGCGGCTGCAAGACAAGCCGCGCCCGCTCCGGCATCGGCGCGAGACGAGGCACGGCATCGTTGCCGCCCCAGTGGACGAAGCCAGGAGGATCCGATGCAGCAGACCCGCCAGACCGACTCGACGGCGTCCCGCAGCCCGGTCGACGACGCAACGTACGACCTGCTCCAGGCGCTGACGTCGAAGCTGGAGGCCATCGAGGCCTACCAGATGTACGCCGAGGACGAGGGCGTGCGCGATCTCTTCGAGCGACTGGGCCGGGAAGAGCAGCAGCACGCCGAGCAGCTGCTTACTGCGCTCCGGCAGCGGCTCGGCGGTCGGTCGGGTGGTTCCGCCTAGCGGCTCCGCCGAGCCCGGAGCTCGGCCTAGGACTCGCTGGCCGGCGTGCCGCGCCCGCCCGCCCGGGCGCCACGCCGGCCGGCCGGGCTCGCGAGGCCGCGGGCCCGCTCTGCGGCCGGGTCGGCGCCGTCGTGGGTCGCCTCATACAGCTGCACCGCCTCGAGCATGTGCGTGGCTGTCTCGAGCAGCGACTGACGGTTCGCTCGAGCCGCGCGCTGCAGGCTCTCGATCGTGATGTTGGCCGGCTCGCCGTGATCTTCGTGTGGCAGGCCACAGCCGCAGTTGGTGCACATGACCCGTCCAGCCTAGGACCGTCGGGCGAGGTGTCCGCTGCGCCGGCGCCGCGACCCCGCTTGCGTCCTCGTTGCAGCTCGCAGCAGGTCCAGCACCGCCAGCTCCTCGGCCCGGTCCGGCAGATCACCGTTCCCGGCACCAGCGTGCCGACGCCGGCGTTCGGGCGGTTGCGGCCCGTCGCCGGTGAATGCCTCGACGACGGCCGGGTGGACGTAGCTCTGGCGGGTGACCGCCGGGGTGTTGCCGAGTGCCTCGGCGGTCTCCCGCATCGCGGCCGCGACCAGGCGACGGAGCCGCGTCGGCTGACGACCCGCAGGGGCGGCCGTATTGCCATTGGTCCCGTCGCGAAGAGCCCGGAACGCGAGAACCGTGGCGGACCAGGTGCGAAAGTCCTTGGCGCTGAACTCCGAGCCGCCGGCCGCCCCGCGGATGTAGTCGTTGACGTCGTCCGAGGTCACGTCGCGGACCTCGCCGTCCTCGAGGTACTGGAACAGCTCCTGGCCCGGCAGGTCACGGCAGCGCCGAACGACCACCGCGAGACGGCGATCCACGATCTCGGCCTCGCGCACCTGGCCACCCTTGCCCGGGAACCGAAAGCGGAGGCGATGACCTTCCACTCGGGCATGGCGATCTCGCAGCGTCGAGAGCCCGAACGACCGGTTCATCCGGGCGTACTCGGGATTGCCGATCCGAAACCGAGTCAGCTCGAGGAGCCGGACCACCGTGGCCAGGACCTTCTCCCGCGGCAGGCCTCGTCGGGCGAGATCGCGCTCGACCCGCCGGCGGATGCGCGGCAGGCGCTCGCCGAACCGCACCAGCCGGCCGAACTTGTCAAGGTCGCGGTCGGCGCGGAATGCGGGGTGATAGCGGTATTGCTTCCGCCCCCTGGCGTCCCGCCCGGTGGCCTGGATGTGGCCGTCGGCGCTGGGGCAGATCCAGACGTCCGTCCACGCCGGCGGAATGGCGATCGACCGAATCCGCTCCAGCGTCGTCGGGTCGCGGACGCGCTTGCCCGCAGCGTCGAGGTACTCGAAGCCGACGCCAGCCGGCCGGCGTCGGAGGCCCGGACCGGATGGGTCGACGAAGCGCGCGGCCGTGTCCGTCAGGTGGATGCCAGGCCCGCGGGTGACGGCACGCCCGGCGGCTGATCGGGGATCGACGGCTTCACGCGCGGGCTTTCGGTTGGCCGGCCGGTGCCTCGGCCGGCACCGCGCAGGATGGCCCGGAGCTCGGGTGATGCCCCCAGCGGCCGGCCGAGCATTCGCGCGTACAGCTCCTCGTAGCGATCGGCCATCCGGGCGGCCGAGAACCGCTCGATGACCCGCTCGCGCATCGCCCACCGGTCGAGCGAGCCGACCCGGTCGGCGTGGAAGGCGAGGGCGACGGCGTCCTCGCCGAAGTAGCCGTCGACGCCCTCGCGGACGAGCTCGGGCAATGCGCCGACACGGTGTGCCAGGACCGGCGTCCCGCAGGCCAGCGACTCGATGCTCACGAGCCCGAATGGCTCCGGCCAGGCCAGCGGCATGAGTGTCGCGTAGCTCTCGGCGTACAGGGCATCCCGCTCGGCGGAGCCGAGCTCGCCGAGGTACTCGACATCGCGCCCGGCGCGGCGCAACGCCGGGAGGAACACGGCCTCGTAATAGGCCCGCGCCTGGGGCAGGTTGCCGACCTTGGCCGCGATCCGGAGCGGCCGGCCGGTCAGCCGGGCAATCTCGATCGCCTCGACGACGCCCTTCTCGGGGTCGACCCGACCGACGAAGCAGAACGCCTCGGTCCGATGCTCGCGGAAGGGCACGGCTTCGAGCGATAGTCCGTTGTGGATGATCATCCAGGGCACCGCTGGATGGCTGCTCGCCTGGCTTCGGCTGATCGCGACCAGGCCTTCGGGCGGGTTGCTGAAGAGCCGCCCGGACCACGGCAGGTCGAGGCGACCGTGGAACGTCGAGACGACCGGCACCGGGGCGCTGCGGGCCAGTGGCACCGACCACCACTCGAGGTGCGAGTGGATGACGTCGAACTCGGCGGCCCGGGCGAGGACCTCCTTGACGGTATTGGCGAACCAGCCAGCGGCGTCGGCCTCGGCGCGCAGCGGTCGCAGGGCTCGGTCCACGGTCGGAACG
>VEOW01000257.1 GCA_012026785.1 Chloroflexota bacterium
AACTCCCACGCCAGGCGAGTCTTGCCGATGCCGGCCGGCCCAATGACGCTGACCAGCCGCGACTTCCCCTCCCGGCCAGTGGCATGGAACTGGTCCTTGAGGAGCCGCAGCTCCTCGTCCCGGCCGACGAACGGCGCCTCGAGGCCCTCGCTCCGGTTCCGCCCGCCGCGCTCCGCCACGACCCGAACCGCGCGCCAGGCCGTGACCGGCGCCTGCTTGCCCTTCAGGGTCTGCTCGCCCGCCGGTTCGAAGGCGATCGCCGCCGCGGCCGATCGCTGGGGCGCCTCGCCGACGAGCACGATGCCCGGCGCCGCCGCGGATTGGAGGCGACTCGCGGTGTTGACCAGGTCGCCCGCGACCATGCCCTGGTTCGTCGCACCGATCGTGACCGCGGCCTCGCCGGGCAGGACCCCGGCCCGGGCCTCGATGCCCGGCCCCAGGGCGCGGATCGCGTCGACCAGCTCGAGGGCCGCCCGGACCGCCCGCTCGGCATCGTCCTCGCGCGCGACGGGTGCGCCCCAGACGGCCATGACCGCGTCGCCGATGAACTTCTCGACCGTGCCGCCGTACCGTCCGATGACCTCCGAGGCGAGCTCGAAGTAGCGGCTCAGGACCTCGCGGACCTCCTCGGAGTCGCGGCCCTCGGCGAACGTCGTGAAGCCCACGAGGTCAGCGAACAGGACGCTGACGAGGCGGCGCTCCGCGACGGGCCCGGCGCCGCCGGCCGCCGCACCCGGCGCAGGTCCCGCGGCAGGCCCGAGTCCCGCGGCAGCCCCGGCACCGGCCCCGGCCATTAGCCGCAACGGGGTCGCACACTCGAAGCAGAACTTCGCGCTCGGCGGATTGATCGTGCCGCAGCTCGGGCAGCCAGGCTCAATGGCCGCGCCGCACTCCATGCAGAACTTTGCGCCGGCCTGGTTCTCGGTCCCGCAATTCGAACAGGTCAAGCGGATCCCTTCGTACGCTCGGAGGCCGAAGCATACCCAACCGGTCACCCCCTCCGCCCTCTTGCGGCAGCTGTCTGACAACTTGACAACTTGGCAGCGACTGGTGCAGATTCGGAGCGTGCAGCAGGTTCCATATTCCGAGGCCCGGGCCGCCCTCGCCGACCTCTTCGAGGACGCCCTCGCCCATCTTCCGACCCGCATCGAGCGCCGGCGCGCAGCGCCCGCGGTGTTGATCTCGCGCGAGGACCTGCGGGCCTTGCTGGCCGGCTTCGAGTTTCACCCCGAGGTGCTGTTCGAGGCGGGCCGTGTCGGGATCTGGCTGCCGGAGCTGGCGCTGTGGGGCCATGGGTCGACGTTCGAAGACGCCCGCGCCGAGCTGCTCGAGGAGATCGACGAGCTGCTGGCACAGCTCGCGGCGAGCGCCCGCCTTCGTGGTGCGCCGAACATCGCCGACCGGCTGCCCTGGATCTACCGCCTCATGGACGCCGAGTCCGACGAGGAGCGGCTCGAGCTGCTCTTCGCCGAGCCGGCGGGGACGTCACAGGAGGAGCCGAGGGCACCGGTCGCCGCGCGAGCCTGAAACGTCCGTATGCCGACGTTCCGTGATCTCCTGGCGTTCGTCGAGAACGACGGCTGGGTGGAAGAGGCCAACCTCGCCCGAGGGCGTCGCCGTGTCGGGGACCACCGCCGGTTCCGCAAGGAGCCACCCGACGAGACAATCCTTCGAACCAAGGTCTCGCACGCCATTCGCGACGAGATCGGGTCGGCCCTGTTCGGCCACATCCTGCGCGACCAGTTGCACGTCGATGAAGCGCGCTTCTGGGCGGTCGCCCGGGGTCGTGGCACCGTGGAGCAGGCGGAGGCGGCACCACCGTCCACGGCAACCATCCCGGGTTGGCTGGTCAAGCGCCTGCTCTTCACGGTCGGTCTCACCGAGGAGGAGGTTCGCACCCTGACACCCGAGGGGGCGAAGGCACGATGGGACGCCTTCGTTCGGTCGCCAAAGGGGTGATCGAACCGCGCCGGGTCTAGCTCGACGCCGGACCTCGATCCCCTTCGTTGCCAGAGCCCCGTGCTGACGCTCCAGGTCAGCTCGGCGGCGCAGGTCGAGCTCGAGGCCTCGACGCCCACCGTCCCGGCCGGGGGTGCCCGTCTCCTTCAGCGTTGACGTCAGCACCGCGAGCGACCTGCTGTACGGCTTCTGGGTCAGCCGCTGACCTGAGCGGTCTCCGCCGCTTACTCCCCCGCCGCGAGCGCCCGGCCCGTATCCGGATCCAGCCAGCGGATCCGCGATGCGTCGATCCGGAGCCCCACCTCGGCGTCGCGCTTCGGCATCATGTCCGGCCGCGTGGTGGCCTTGAGCACCTGGCCATCGACGTCGAGCGTGACGAGGTTGTGGCTGCCCAGCGGTTCGACGACGAGCGTCCGGCCGCGGAGCAACCCGTCGGCCTTCGACGCCTCGACGACCTCGATGTTCTCGGCTCGGACTCCCAGCACGACCTCCTTCCCGACCAGGGCCTCCAGTCCGCCCGCGCCGCCGTCCGCGTGGACCTCGCCCGCGCCGCCGATCCGAGCGACGATCTTGCCGTCCCGCCGCTCGGGCGTGGCCGCGAGGAAGTTCATCGGGGGATCGCCGATGAAGCCGCCCACGAACCGATCCGCCGGGCCGTCGTAGACCTCGAGCGGGGCGCCGACCTGGATCAGCCGGCCGGCGTTCATGATCGCGATCCGGTCGCCCATGCTGAGCGCCTCGACCTGGTCGTGGGTCACGTAGACGACGGTCGAGCCGATCTCGCCGAGCAGGCGCTTGAGCTCGGCCCGCATCTCCAGGCGCAGGAGCGCGTCGAGGTTCGACAGCGGCTCGTCCATCAGCAGCACCTGGGGCTCCATCACGATCGCCCGGGCAACGGCGATTCGCTGCCGCTGACCACCCGAGGTCTGGGACGGATAGCGGCCCAGGAGCTCGGTGATTCGCAGCAGCGCGGCTGCCTCCTCGGTCCGGCGGGTCACCTCGGCCTTCGGGGTCTTGCCCATTCGAAGCCCGAAGGCGATGTTCTCGAAGACGGTCATGTGCGGGAACACCGCGTAGCTCTGGAAGACCATCGCGATCTTCCGCTTCCGCGGCGGCAGGTCGGTCACCTCGCGCCCGCCAATTCGAATGCGCCCGCCGTCAATCTGCTCCAGCCCGGCGATGCTTCGAAGCAGCGTCGTCTTGCCGCAGCCCGACGGCCCGAGCAGGACGACGAACTCGCCGTCACCGATCTCGAGGCTGACGTCGTCGACGGCTCGAACCTGCTTGAACAGCTTGGTGACCCGTTCGAGCTGGATGTCAGCCATGGACGACCCTCACTGGACGACCCTCGCCCTCACTTGACCACCCGGCCCCACAGGCCCAGCAGGTAGCGTCGAATGAAGAAGATGACGACGAGCGACGGGACAAGCATCACGAACCCCGCCGCGAACTGGTAGTAGATCGGCGACTGAGTCAGCGCGGTCAGGATCTTGGCCGGCAGCGTCGGGTTCCGAAGGGTCAGGATCGTCGCCGCGAAGACGTCGTTCCAGCTGATGACCCAGGTGAAGATCGCCGCGGCGGCCAGGCCCGGCAGGGCCAATGGCAGCGACACTCGAATGAACGCCTGGAGGGGGTTGCAGCCGAGCGTCTGGGCGGCCTCCTCGCGCTCGCGCGGGACGGAGACGAAGATGCTCGAGGTGATGAGGACCGCGAACGGCAGCGCGAGCGCCGTGTGCATGAGGGCGACCCCGAGGACCGTGTCGTCGAGCCCGATCCGGAGATACGTGACCGCGAGCGGGATCGCCAGGATGACGATCGGGAAGGCCCGGGTCGAGAGGACCATGAGCCGGTAGGTGTTGCGACCCCTGAAGACGTAGCGGGCCAGGGCGTAGCCCGCCGGCGCGCCGATGAGCAGCGCCAGCACGAGCGTGATGAACGCGACCTGGACGCTCCGCCAGAACGAATCGAGGACGCCCGAAGCGTTGAGGAAGAAGGTGATGCTGTTCAGCGAGACCTCGGCCGGCAGCAACGAGCGGGGGTACGTGAAGGCGTGCTCGCGGGGCGTGATCGCGGAGATGAAGATGAGGTAGATCGGCAGCAGGATGAACAGCGCCAGCAGGACCGCCGCGGCGTAGGTCAACGCTCGCCCGAGCAGCCACTCGCGGCCTCGGGGCCGGCGGCGCATCGGGATGGCTTGCCGCTCCGGGCGTGCCGGGCGCGTGGTGGTCGCCTCGGCCGTCATGCGTACTGCTCCTCGCGTGTCGGCAGGAGCCACAGGAACAGGGCGGTGGCCATGATCGACAGCATCAGGATCAGCCCGGCGTAGGCCGCGGCGACATGGTCGTTGTCGATGTCGTTGGCCCACCGGACGGCCTCGGCCGACAGGACCGTGACGCCGGTGCCGCCGAGGGCGATGACCGTGGCGAAGACCTGGAAGGCGAGGATGACCCGCAGGATCATCGCGACCTGGAGGCTCGGTCGCAGCATCGGCAGGATCACCCGCCGGACCTTCTGCCAGGTCGTCGCACCGTAGACCTCGGCCGCCTCGAGGTACTCGTGCGGGATGGACTGCAGCCCCGCGACCAGGATGATCATGATGATCGAGGTCGCTCGCCACGACTCCGCGATGACGACGGTCAGGATGATCAGCCACGGCGTCTCGGCGCTCTGCCAGATGATCTGGCGATCGATGATCCCGAGTCCCTGGAGGATGGTGTTGAGCCAGCCCGACTGGGTGAAGATGCTGACCCAGACGATCCCGGCGGCGAGCTCGCTGATGCCCAGCGGCAGGGCAAAGACGTAGAGCCACAGGCTCTGGCCCTTGAGCTTGGCGTTGATGACGAGGGCCATCGACATCGCGAGGAAGAACTGAATCGGCAGGACCAGCACGACGATCGCGAGGGTCGTCGTGACGGCGCTCCGGAACTTCGAGTCGGCCAGCATCCGCTGAATGCTGTCGAGGCTCCAGCTGCCCCCGCGGTCCTGGAGGCCGAGCACGAACGCCTGGAACATCGGCGTCGCGAAGAACAGCACCAGGAACACGAGCGAGGGCAGCAGCAGTGCATAGGGGGCCCAGCCCAGTCGCCTGGCGACGGGCCGGGCCGCTTCGGCCGGGGGGCTCGGAGCGGTGTCGCGCCCCAAGCCCTCTCCGGTCATGTCCGTTGGCCGGTGGTCAGCGGAGCGCGATCAGCCGCCCACCTGGCAGGCGCCATCGCTCACGGGATCGGGGGCCCAGCAGGGCGCCCCGGAGGTGTCGAACACCTCCTGGAGCTGCGTCTCCAGCGGAGCGAGGGCTGCGGCCGGGTCCTGGCCCTCGATCACGATCTGCTGGAAGGCGTCCTTGAAGACCTGGTTGTAGGCCCCGTTCTGGTCACCCAGGCCCACCGGCAGCAGGGCCGGCAGGGCATTGTCCGATCCGAGCTGGGCGGCCACGGCCTCCTGCTCCGCACGGACGCCGGGCGGCAGGTCGCCGGGGAGCTCGCCGGTCAGAACCGGGAAGAATGCCAGCGAGCGCAACGTTGCCACCTGCTGCTCCGGCTGGAGTAGGAAGCGGATCAGGTCTTTGCCGCCGTCGGGGTTCGGCGCCCAGGTCGGGATCGACAGGCCGGCGAGGACCGGCATGAACGCCCGGCCGCGGGGACCTTCGGGCACCGGGAAGGCCGTGAAGCCCTCGGGGTCCGCTTCGAGCGCGTTGATCAGGCGGGCGACGTGGTCCCAGGCGACCCAGACCTCGCCGCTCTGGAGGGGTTCCTGCATGAAGCCATAGGTCGTGGACTGGGGGTTGACGTACTGCCAGGTGTTCTTCAGCCAGGTCCACATCGTGACCGCGTCGGCGCTGGCGAAGGCCGTGTTGACGAGGCCCGTGTAGGCCGGGTAGAGGTGGCCCTGGAAGAGCCGATGGAGCAGCCCGTCCTCGCCGGCCGGGAAGCCGAGCTTGCGCTCGCCGGTGGCGGTCGTGATGTTGGCGCCCCACTCGGTCAGCTGATCCCAGGTGAGGTCATTGATGTCGGCCCCATCGGGCAGGTACTCGAGGGCCTCGTTGCGGGCGACCATGATGTAGGTCGCCTGGATCCACGGGATGTACTGCTGCTGGCCGGTGCCCAGCTTGCCGAGCTCCAGGTACTCGTCGCTGATGCCGAGCCCGGACAGGTCGCTCGCGACGTCGCTGAGGTCGCTCAGGAGGCCGTCGGCGGCCAGGGGATCGAGGTCACCGTGGAGCGCCCCGAGGACGCTGATGTCACCGGAGCCAGCCTGGGCCTCGGCCTGCAGGCGATCCTGGAACTGGGCCGATTCGGCGAAGGCCACGAACTCGACCTCGCCATCGAAGTTGGCGAGGACGTCGTTTCGAACCTTCTCCTGCTCCTCCACCGGGCCGAACTGGCTCGAGAGGAACGTGATCGGGCCGCCGGCGCCTTCCGTCGGCCCGGTGGTGGGCTGGCCACCGGTCGGGCCGGGTCCGGTTGTCTGCTGCGCTCCGTCACAGGCCGCGAGGCCCAGGGCCGCCGCGGCGAAGAGCGCAGCGAACCGGTGAATCATGGCTGGTCGAGCCATCGTGATCTCCTCCTGTGCTCGTGCCGAACGCTGGACGCGAGACCGCGCAGGGACGCGAGGGGCATCAGCGCGCCGGGTCCTTCGACGCGGGAGACGATCTCAGGGCACGTCGTCCATGCCCCGGTGGCACCCGCACGAGCCGCTGGTGCGGCTCCCCACAGGCATTGAGTCGGATGCCGGCCCACCCTACCACGGCTCCGCAACGACCCTATCGGAGCGTCAGCCCTGCGGATGCCTCACCACGAGTGAGTACCGCTCCCTCGGCGTCAGGTCCGCACGTAGCGCGCCACGAGGCCGGCCTCGACGAGCGCTCGGTCGACGTCGAGCTCGTCCTGGTCATCCTGAGCGTTCGGCTCGCCTGCACCATTCCGCTCGCCGATCGGGTGGCCGTGGCCGGCGGGGACCAGCAGCGAGGCGTGGGAGCCGGGCCATGGCGAGTTGGCCTTGGCGGCGAAACGGACTTCGACCTCGGAGCCGTCGGGGCGCTCGAGCCGATACGGGCCTGCCATCGAGCCGGTCGCGACGAAGCGGTCCCAGGCGGCAAGGACGGCGTCTCGCTCCGAGGCGCGAGTCACGTCCTCGACCCGGAGGGTCAGGAGGCGGGCGATCGAACGCCCGGACAGGAGCTCGGCGGCTGGCGTGGCGTGGACGTACCGGCGCTGGTCGTCCGCGAGCAGGATCGCGGGGGCGTCGGCCCGGGGTTCGATCGCCGTGAGCGCGTCGAAGTGCTCGATCGCCGGCGCAGCCGCCCAGAACTCCGAGAGCTCGGTCCGGCCCATCGGCTGATCGAAGTCCGATCCCGCGGCCTCGCGCAGCGCCTCGTCGCTCTGCCAGACCTGGACGGCGACGATCTCGTCCTGCCGCCCGACGACCCGGCGGCCGAGCGTGAAGGCCACCAGACCGGATTCGTCGAGGAGCCGATCGGACCACTCGCGCACGACCTGGTAGTAGCGCGCCTCGCTGTTGGCCCTGATCGGGATCCGCGTGAGCCGCATCCGGGCCTCGCGCAGCGGCAGGGCTCGAGCTTCACCAAGGACGAGCTCGTAATGCTCCGCGTGGCCGTCGGCCAGCATCCCGCGGGCACCGGGCATCGCCAGCGGCGCATCCATGCTCGCGCCGGCGGCCAGCATCTCGTCGAATCCCGTCCAGGTGCTCACGATCGCGAGCTCGGTCCCGGTCCGCGTCTGGCGCACCGCCGGCTGGAACGACACCAGGCCCGGAATCGTCAGCGCGTGGGCGACCGCCTCGTCGCGGACGAACTCCGCGAGCCTGGCCTCCTCTCCGGCCAGGACCCGCGCGCGGAGCACTCGAAGGATCATGGGTGGGGCCCCCTCCGGCGCCTGGAACGCTGCCCAGATCTCGATTCCGGGCTGAATGATGCACCGCCTCGCGATTCTCGGCCAGCGGGGTCACTCGTCGGGCGGTATCGACTCCGGTGGCGGCTCGGGCGGTGGCTCTGCCGTCGC
>VEOW01000200.1 GCA_012026785.1 Chloroflexota bacterium
AGAACGTCGAGGTCGTCCGCGGCTGAGCAGCGCGGCCCTGGTTTCAGTCAATGGACCGTGGAGTGGACATTGGTCACGGGGGCGTCGGCTCCTCGGCGAGCGCCCGAACTCCGTTCCGCCTGGCCCGCCCTGATGGAAGCTGCCATCCGCTCGCCAGCAGGACGTATGACAGCTTCCATCAGGGCGGGCCAGGCGGAACGGAGTTCGGGCGCTCGCCGAGGAGCCGACGACCCCGTGACCAATGTCCACTCCACGGTCCATTGACAGAAACCAGGGCCGCGCTGCTCAGCCGCGGACGACCTCGACGTTCTCTGGGTTGATCGCTCGCGTGAAGCGCACATCGACCGCACGACCGATGCCGATCGCGGGACACGCCAGCACCAGGCCATCCTCGCGTCAGAGCACCCGGTAGCCGGGTCCTCCCTCCGCGATGACCAGGGTCGTGCCATCGACAGACGCCGTGGAATGTCAAGGGTCGGTGGGCCGGAACGCGAGCGGACTACACTCGACAGCCATGGACGCCTTCTTCGTCGAGACGGTCGACCTCCTTCGACGGACACCCGCGGTGCTTCGGGCGCTGTTGCTGGACGCGCCCGATTCGTGGATCTCGACGCCCGACACGCCGGACGGCTGGCGGCCGAAGGACGTGGTCGGGCACCTGATCACCGGCGAGCAGACCGACTGGATCGCGCGGACGAAACTGATCCTGGAGGAGGGACCGGCGCGACCGTTTGAGCGGTTCAACCGGTTCGAGATGCTCGAGCGGGACGTCGACGCCAGCCTCGACGAGCTGATCGAACGCTTCGCCGAGCTGCGGGCCGAGAACCTCCGTCGACTCGGCGATCTGGTTCGGAACGACGCCGACCTCGATCGGCGGGGCCTGCATCCGTCGCTCGGTGAGGTCACGCTGCGGGAGCTGCTCGCGACGTGGAGCGTCCACGATCTCGACCACGTCTCGCAGATCTTCGCCGGCATGGCCGGCTCGCGCGACGCGGACGTGGGGCCGTGGAAGGCCTACCTCGGGATCCTGCTGCGGCGCGAGGATCCGGCGGCGGTTGCCGGATGAAGCACCCTCGCAACCCCGAGACCATTCACCCGCCGGTCGGACGGTATGTCCATTCGATCGAGGTGAGCGGCGAATCTCGCCTCCTGTTCATCGCCGGCCAGGTCGGCAAGGACCGCGACGGCAACGTCCCGGCGGATACGCTGGAGCAGTTCGAGCTCGCGCTCCGCAACGTCGTCGCCAACCTGGAGGCGGCCGGCTTCGAACCCACCGACCTCGTCAAGATCACGACCTACGTCGTCGGCGAGCTCCCGTCGGTCGGCCGTCGCGAGGCCATCGACCGCGTCCTCGGCTCGCACGTCACGACCTCGACGCTGCTGTTCATCTCGGCCCTCGCCGCGCCCGAGTACAAGATCGAAATCGACGCCTGGGCCGCCCGAGAGGGCTAGGCTCCCGGGCCTCGCTCGGGCCCCTCGGCGCCTCAGGCCGTCCCGCCGCTCGGCGCCCCTCGCAGCCCCTCGCCTCTCGCCGTCCACCGCCCGATTTGCGCCCCAAGCAACAAGGGACGGTTGGCGGTCCGGCGAAGGCGGTTTGGCGACCATCGGCGAGGGCACAACCGCCTGACGTTGCAGCTCACGCAACGCTCGACGGTTGAAGGCCTCGCCGCGGACCTTGGCCCAGCCTCATCGACTGCTCAACCGACGCTTGTTGCGACGCGTGCAAAGGGGGCGGTCGGAGGGGGCG
>VEOW01000102.1 GCA_012026785.1 Chloroflexota bacterium
CGGCAAGCTCGAGCGTCCCTCGGACAGTCGAGCCGCTCGTGAAGACGACGGCCCGAGGCTCATCCTGCAACGCCGACTCGAGTAGCGCCACCGATGTCTCGGGTGCCTCCAGGGTTCGATAGGCCACGACCGCTTCGACGGCGGCCCCTCGCTCGGCGAGGCGCTCGACCAGGGACCCGTCGGCCAGGTCGCTCCGGGGCAGCAGGACGCGGGCGCCCGGCTCGATGGGGAGCGCGGCGGCGAGATCCTCGCCGGACTCGCGCGCCGGACGGACGGCCACGGACAGGCCCGCAGCCCGGAGGGCACGCGCCGTCGCGACGCCGACCGCGGCCCAACGTGGCCATCGGTCGGGCGATTCGGCGGCGCGAACACCCAGGGGCCGGCCAGATCGCTCGGCAGCCTGGCCAAGGGCGTCGGCGGCGTTCGAACTGGTCACCACGACCCAGTCGAACGAAGCGAGCCGCTCCAGCACCGCTGCGAGCTCCCGGGTTGCCGAGGCTGTCTCGATCGCCGGGACGGGCAGCGGCGCCAGGCCCCGATCGACGAGGGCGAGCAGGAGCGCCGCGGATTGAGAGCTCGCTCGGGTCACGAGGACGCGCGGCGCATTCGCATCCCGGGCGGCCAGCGCGACGGACGACGCCAGGTCGTCGAGCACGCCGGAGATGACCGCGGGATCGCCGGGTGCTCCGGCCCTGACGACGGTCGCGGCGATCGATCCATCCGGGCGGGCAAAGCCGGCCATGAGCTCCAGGCGCCCATCCACCACCGTCCCGAGCGCACCGAGGGGTGCCCGGCATCCACCGCCAGAGGCGGCGAGCACCGCCCGCTCGGCCTCGACCGCGTGGCGGGTTGGGGGGTCGTCCAGCTTCCCGACAGCCTGCAGGACGCGTGCGTCACCGGCGCGCACCTGGACGGCGATCGCACCTTGACCCGGTGCCGGAGGGACGGTCGCCGGCTCGAGCCTGAAGGCGATCCGATCCGCGCGCCCGAGCCGGGTCAGCCCGGCCTCGGCAAGCACCAGCGCATCGGTCTCGCCCGAATCGAGCCGCCGAAGCCGCGTATCGACGTTGCCGTGGAGGGGGGGGAGGTGCAGGTCCGGCCGGACCGCCCGCAGGAAGGCCGTCCGTCGCGGGCTGTCCGTGCCGACCCTCGCCCCCGCGGGCAGGTCCGCCAGCGACCCTGCAGTGCGATCCGCCGGTATCACGACGGTATCGAAGGGTGCGGCGCGTGGCAGGTACGCAGCGATTTCCAGCCGCGGGTCTTCGTCGGTGGGCACGTCCTTGGCGCTGTGGACCGCGACATCGATCTCGCCGCCGAGGAGGGCGGCCTCGATGGCCCCGACGAAGGCGCCTTCGCCCCACGGCGTGTCGGGTGCGCGCCGGTCGCCCTCGGTGGTGATGACCTGGAGGCGAGCCGGGACACCGCAGGCGCCGAGCCCCGCGAGGACCAGGTTGGCCTGGGCCAGCGCGAGAGCGCTTCCGCGGGTGCCGATCGTGACGGGTGCGATTGGGGTGACTGGTTCGGTTGCCATGTGGATCCGTTGACAAGCATCCCTTGGCGGCACCTGCCGCGGTTCGTGGCAGACGGCATCTCCAGGGATGCCGAATGGCCCCCTCAGGCCATTCGAATCGGCCCTGACCGACGGGCGCGCAGCCTTCCCTACAATGTTGAGCGATTTGAGCGATTTGTCGAGTTCCGAGCGAATCGAGGGCGTCGACGACGCGGCGGATGCGGCGACGGACGCGGACTCGTCTGCGCCGGGGCTCTCGGGCTGGCTGACGATCGGCGAGGCCAGCAACCTGATCGGCGTCTCCGAGGCGACCCTCCGCCGCTGGGCGGAAGCGGGGGACGTTCCGGCATTCGTCACCCCCGGAGGCCATCGACGGTTCTCCCGCCAGGCGATCCTCCGGCTGCTGCCGCCGCCGGAGCGGCGGCGCCGAACACTTCGTGAGCTCGGGGAGACGCCCGAGCGGATCGTGCGCCAGTACCGTCGCGAACTCGCCAGCGCGACCTCGCACGACTGGATGCCGGCGATCGAGGACGACAAGCGAAGAGCGTTCCGCGGTCTGGGCCGTCGAATGCTCGAGGCGGTGCTCGCCTACCTCGACGCCGAGGACCACGCGACCGGGGAGCGGGTGCTTCGGAAGGCGCTGACCGCGAGCGGCGAGTATGGACGTCTGGCCCGCGCCAATGGGCTCACGGCCCGCGAGACCGCGGCGGTCTTCGTCCACTTCCGGACGTCCTTCCTCGAGGAGATCGCGGCCACCGCATCCCGGCGACGCCTCGAGCTCAAGGAGGCCGTCAGCCTCATGGTCGCCGCGACGACCGTCTTCGATCGCCTGCTGCTCCGCCTGCTCGATGCCCACGGAGTCCAGCTCGAGAGCGACGACACGAGCCTGGCTGCGGAGCCGGAGCGATGAGCGCCCGGCCGGACACGAAGGACGCGATCGTGGCCCTCGTCGCGCACGCCCGGGCCGTCTCGAGCGGCGACCGCGAGGCGTTCGCGTCCGCCCTCGGCGAGCTGCCGGACGATCAGCGCCGGATCGTCATCCACACGTGTCATCGGGTCGAGATCTACTGCGCCGGCGAACCGAGCGACCCCGTCCTTCGGGCGTTGCCGCCCGGCGGGCGGCGCCTCGACGGCGGGGATGCGGTGTGGCACCTGATCCGCGTCGCGTGCGCCCTCGAGAGCGCCGTGTTCGGCGAAACCGAGATCCTCCACCAGGTGCGGGCCGCATTCGAGGAACGGCGAAGCGGGCCGCTCGATCCGGTCCTGGATCGGCTGTTCCAGGTTGCCCTTCGTGCGGGTCGTGAAGCCCGCGCGCACCACACCGGGCCCCGGCGATCGCTGGCCGACGTGGCCGTGGATCTGCTTCCATCGGCGCGGGCCGGCGTGCCCAGCCCGCTCTCCGGAACCGCCGTCCTCGTGGTCGGCGCCGGGCGGATGGCGCGCCTCGCCGCCGTCGAATCGACGCGGCGAGGCGCCCGCGTCTTCGTCGCCAATCGAACCGAGAGCCGGGGGGTGGAGCTCGCTCATCGCATCGAGGGCTCGATCGTCGATTTCGAGGAGCCCGACCTGGAGGCGATCCCTGGGCTCGCCGGGATCATCGTGGCTGTCGGCGGTCCGTGGCGCATCAGCGGGCGCGCTCGCCACGCGCTCCTGCGACTCCGCCCGACGGTGATCGACCTGTCCTCGCCGCCGGCGCTCGATCCGGACCTGGTCAGCGGCCTCGCTGAACGGTACGTCTCTGTCGACGAGGTCGCCGTGCCCCAGCTGGCTGTTTCCGAGCGCACGCTCGCCGCCCTCGAGCGCACGGCCGATCGCGCCGCAGCCGAGTTCGCAGACTGGCTGGTCGCGCGCCATTCGGTGCCAGTGATCGCGGCCCTGTCGGCACACGCGGAGGAGCACCGCCGAAACGAGCTCGACCGCCTCCGCCGGCGCCTGCCAGATCTCGACGACGAGAACCTCGCCGCCGTCGACCAGATGAGTCGCCGTCTCGTCGCCGCGATGCTGCACGAACCCCTGGCAACGCTCGGCGCCGGCAGCGATCCCGAGCTGGAGCCGGCCGTTCGCCGGCTGTTCCGGCTGTGAGCACCCGGATCGCGAGCCAGGACGAGCTGGTTCGACGCGCGGGAACGCTGTTCCCGGGCGGCGTCAACAGCCCCGTGCGGGCGTTCCGCTCGGTCGGGCGTTCGCCAGTGATCCTTGCGGGCGGGGCCGGCCCGCGAGTTCGGGATGCCGACGGCCGCTGGTACGTCGACTACATCGGCGCCTGGGGGCCGGCCATCCTGGGCCACGCCCATCCGGCGGTGCTGTCGGCCATCCGCGAGGCACTCGACGACGGCCTTGCGCTCGGGGCGACGTCACCCCGCGAGATCGAGCTCGGGGAGGCGATCCGGGCCGCGGTGCCGTCGATGGAGCGGCTGAGGTTCACCTCGTCCGGCACCGAGGCGGGGATGAGCGCCCTTCGGCTGGCGCGCGGCGCCACGGGCCGCGACCTCGTCATCAAGTTCGCCGGCGGCTATCACGGCCACTCGGACGCGCTCCTCGTGGACGCCGGGTCAGGCGTCGCGACGCTTGGGATTCCCGGAAGCGCCGGCGTCCCCGCGCAGGTCGCGGCCACGACGATCGTCGTGCCGATCAACGACCTGGAGGCCGTGGCCCTGGCCCTGGCACGGCACCCGAACCAGGTTGCGGCCATCATCGTCGAGCCGGTCGCCGCCAACGTCGGCGTGATCCCCCCGGCCCCGGGCTTCCTGGACGGACTCCGGAAGCTGGCCGACGAGAGCGGTGCCCTGCTGGTCTTCGACGAGGTCATCACGGGCTTCCGGGTCGCCAGGGGCGGAGCCCAGGAGCGGTTCGGGGTCACGCCAGACCTGACGGTCCTCGGCAAGATCATCGGCGGCGGCATGCCGATCGGGGCCTACGGCGGACGGGCCGATCTGATGGCCCTCGTCGCGCCGGAAGGCCCTGTCTACCAGGCGGGCACGCTGTCGGGCCATCCACTGGCGATGGCCGCGGGCGCGGCGACGCTACGGCTGCTCGATGGCGCTCGCTACGAGGAGCTCGAACGGACGGGCACGACCCTCGAGACCGGCCTCGCCGAGGCGGCACGGGATGCGGGCCGCGACATCGCGATCTCCCGGGTCGGATCGCTGCTCACCGTCTTCTTCCGGGCCTCGAGGCCGCAGATGACAGAGGAGGCCCTCGCGGCCGACCGCGACGCCTACGCCCGCTTCTTCGGGGCAATGCTCGACGCCGGCGTCCTGCTGCCGCCATCGCAGTTCGAGGCGTGGTTCGTCTCGCTGGCGCACGGGCGGTCGGAGATCGACACGACGATCGAGGCGGCGCGCGGCGCCTTCCGGGCATGAACGACAACCCGGCCGAATCCTCGGCCACGCCGACTGGAGATCCCGAGATGGCCGACCGCCGATCCACCAGCAACGATGCCGTCCTGCTCATGGCCTACGGCAGCCCCGATCGGCTCGACCAGGTGGAGGCCTACTACACCGACATCCGGCGGGGCCGACCGCCGACGCCCGAGCTGTTGGAGGAGCTCGTCGAGCGCTACCGCGCGATCGGGGGCGGGTCGCCGCTGTCGGGAATCGTGGAGCGCCAGCGGGCCGCCCTCGAGGCCGAGCTGGCCGCGCGCGGGCGCCCGATGCCGGTCTTCGCGGGGATGCGCCACATCGCGCCCCGGATCGCCACCGTCGTCGGCGAGATCGCCGAAGCCGAGGTCGAGCGGTTCGTCGCGATCGCCCTCGCGCCGCAGCGCTCATCGAACGGGGGCGGCTACCGACGCGCCGTGGAGGCCGGACTCATGGCCGTCGCAGGCCGGCCGGAGGCACGCATCGTCCCCTCGTGGCACGACGCACCCGGCTTCATCGAGGCCCTCGCCGGTGTCGCGCGCGAGGCGCTGGCGCGCTTCAAGCGGCCCGAGAACGCCACCGTTCTCTTCACCGCCCACAGCCTGCCGGAGCGCGTGATCGCGGAGGGCGACGTCTATCCCGAGGAGGTGGCGCGGACGGCGAAGCTCGTGGCCGAGCGGCTCGGGCTGGCTGGCTACGAGGTGGCCTACCAGAGCGCCGGCCGGACCGGCGAGCCGTGGATCGGGCCCGACCTGCTGGAGACGCTTCGCCGCCTCGCCGGCGACGGCGTTCGGGACGTGCTCGTGGTGCCCGTGGGGTTCGTCGCCGACCACCTCGAGGTGCTCTACGACATCGACATCGAGGCCCAGGGCGTCGCGCGCGAGCTGGGACTGCACCTGGAGCGAAGCCGCTCGCTGAACGATGACCCGGCGTTCATCGCTGCCCTCGCCGACGTCGCCCTGGCGGCCCTCGACGAGTCCGGCGGCGGTGGGCTGCCGGTCGAGCGCCTGGAGCCGGCAAGCGAGCCGCCCCGAGGCAAGGGCCACCCGGGCGGCCACCCCGGCGGGCATCCTGGTGGGCACCCCATCGGCAGCGTCGGCTCGGTCAAGCCCGACGGCTACGTCTATGCCCGCGCCCCGATGCTCGTCTACTGGGAGACGACGCTGTCGTGTGGCCTGGCTTGCCGTCACTGCCGAGCCGAGGCGAACCTCAACCGCGCGCCCGACGAACTGACGACCGAGGAGGGGCTGAGGCTCCTCGACCAGCTCCTCGGCTTCGGCCGGCCGTATCCACACGTCGTCTTCACCGGGGGTGATCCGCTGCGCCGGGAGGACCTGGAGGTCCTCGTCCGAGGTGCGACCGAGCGTGGCATCGGGGCCTCGCTCGCCCCGGCCGCAACTCCAGAGCTGACACGCGCACGACTCGCGTCGCTGCAGGCGGCCGGGATCCAGACGATGTCACTGAGCATCGACGGCTCCAACCCGACGCTCCATGACGGCTTCCGCGGCGTCGCGGGGACCTTCGAAGCGACGATCGCTGCGGCCGCGCTCGCCCGCGACCTCGGCATTCCCCTCCAGGTCAACACGCTCGTCACCGACGAGACGCTGCCCGACCTGCCGGCGATCTACGAGCTGATGACGACCCTCGGAATCATCCGCTGGAGCCTCTTCTTCCTCATCTCGGTCGGGCGTGGATCCGCGCTCCGTGAAATCGACCCTGGCGCCTCGGAACGGCTCAATCACTGGCTGTATCGCCTCGCCGCGGGGGCGCCCTTCGCGATCAAGACGACCGAGGCGACCCACTACCGCCGCGTCGCGATCGAGCACATGCGGGCCGAGGGCATGGGCCCGGAGGCGATCCTGGCGACCTCCGTCGGCCGCGGCTTCGGCGTGCGGGACGGCAACGGCATCATGTTCGTCTCGAGCAATGGCTCGGTGTTCCCGTCGGGGTTCCTGCCGCTGCCCGTCGGCAACGTCCGCGTCGACGATCCCGTCGCGCTGTACCGCGATCATCCCGTCTTCCAGAGCCTGCGCGACGTCGAGCAGCTCAAGGGCCGCTGCGGCCGCTGCGAGTACGCAGAAATCTGCGGCGGGTCGCGGGCCCGCGCCTTCGCCTGGACGGGCGCCCCGCTCGAAGCCGATCCGCTGTGCCCGTACGTCCCTCGGGGTCATCCGCGGCTGCGCTTCGATCAGCCGATCGAGCCCGGGGTGGCGGCGACCGCCTGATGGGCGTCCTGGTCGTCGGCGGCGGCATTACCGGCCTGGCAGCAGCCTACGAGCTGGGTCGCGCCGGGATACCGACGACGTTGATCGAGGCGACGTCTCGACTCGGCGGCAAGGTCGCGACCGAGCAGCTTGACGGGTTCGTCGTCGAAACGGGCCCTGATTCGTTCGTCAGCTACCGACCGGCGGCGGCGGAGCTGGCGCGCGAGCTCGGGCTGGGCGACGAGCTCATCCGACCTCAGGAGCCGCGGACCGTGCACGTCCGCGTCGACGGCCGCTTCGCGACGCTGCCCGACGGCATGGGGCTGGTGCTGCCCACGCGCCTCCTGCCCTTCGTGACGACCGACCTCTTCTCGGTCCCGCAGAAGCTCCGTGCGGGCCTCGACCTCGTGCTGCCACGGGGTGGCGAGGCGGGCGATATCGCCGGCGGACCATTCGTCGCGAGACGCCTCGGGCGCGGCCTGGTCGACAGGCTGGCCGGGCCGCTGATCGGGGGCGTCTACGGCACCCCGATCGACGAGCTCAGCCTCGACGCGGTCGTGCCGCAGCTCCGAGAGGCGGAGCGGCGACACCGGTCGCTGCTCCTCGCGAGCCTCGCCGACGGGCGGGCACGACGGCGCAGCGGTCGGGCGCCCGCCTCACCGTTCATCTCCCTCCGCCGCGGCCTCGGCAGCCTCGTCGACGCGCTCGTCGACGAGCTCGCCCGGCTTCCCTCGGTCGACGTCGTCATGGATGCTCCCCTGGAGTCGCTGGGCGTCCGGACCAGCCACGTCGAGGCGCAGTGCCGTGGTGACGGCTTGTCGTTCCGGAGCTTCCAGGGCGACGCCGCGATCCTGGCCACGCCGGCTTCGGTCGCTGCGGCACTCCTCGAGCCGCTGGCACCGGAAGCGTCGCGCCACATCCGGTCGATTCCGCACGGCACGACCGCTATCGTCTCGCTGGGCTACGCCGCCGACCAGGTCCCGGCCGGGCTCGGCAGCCACGGCTTTCTCGTCGCCGGCGGGGAACCGCTGTCGCTGACGGCGTGCACGCTCAGCTCCCGAAAGTGGGCTGGCCGAGCACCCGATGGCGCCCTGCTCGCCCGGGCCTTCATGCGGCCTGACCTGAGCGAGTCGGCTCCTGACGAGGAGCTGGCCGCCCGGGCTGGGCGAGACCTCACCGAACTCCTGGGCCTGCGCGGTCGGCCGGTGCTCCAACACGTCGTTCGCCATCGTCAGGCGATGCCGCATTACACGGTCGGGCACCTCGACCGGATCGCCGCCATCGACACGGCCCTGGCTGCCCTGCCGAACCTCGCCATCGCCGGTGGCGCGTACCGGGGCGTCGGCCTCCCGGACTGCATCAGCCACGGCCGGAGCGCCGCCCGCAGGATCGCGGCGCTTGTCGCGGGCCCGGCCGAGACCACATCCCCGGTTCCGGCGCCTTCGACGGCCGGCGCCGGTGACCGACGGCTGCTGGAGGTCGCCCGTGGCGAGGGCGGTCGAGTGACCGCGGTTCCGGCGGACATCGACGACCTCGCCAGGGAGGGGATCCGGATCGGCAGCGACGTGGTCGTGCAGGCCCGCGTCCCGCTCGGCGGCCCGATCGTCGTGCGGCTGGGCCGCGCGCGGGTGGCGGTGCCTCGGGCGATCGCGAGCCAGGTCATGGTCGGGGCTTCACCTTCCGGGCCCGACCGGTGATCCATCACGGCCCTCGACCCGGCGGGGGCGACGACGAGCTGCCGGTCGTTGCGCTGATCGGGCGCCCCAATGTCGGGAAGTCGACCTTCCTGGGACGCGCGACCGGGCGCTTCGTCGAGACGGCGAACGCGCCGGGGACGACCGTCATGCTCGACCGCCGGCTGGTCGACGTCAGGGGCCGGCGGGGCTGGCTGGTGGACCTCCCGGGCACACGCTCGCTGGGAGACGACGCTGTCTCGGGCGCGCCGTTCTGGCGCCTCCTCGGCGATGCGCGCCCCGACGCGCTGCTGGTCGTCGTCGATGCCGGCGACCTCGCCCGCCACCTTCCGCTCGCGCTCGCCTGCCGCGATCTCGGACTGCCCATCGTCATCGCCGCGAATCTGGCCGACGAGGCCGCCGCTCGGGGCATCGAGGTCGACGTGGGTCGGCTGTCGCAGCTGTTCGCGGCGCCGATCCACCTCACGAACGGCCGAGCCGGCATCGGCGTCGACGCCGCCGTGGTCGACGCGCTTCGACTGGCCGAGCAGCGGATCATGGTCAGACAGGGGGCCCGGTCGCCGCGGGGCACCGGACCGGCGAGCATCTACCCGCCCGCCGAAGAGCTGGCCCTGGCGGACGAGACCCGGCGGGTCCAGGCGCTGCGATCGGTCGGCGCAGCCGTGGCCGACCCGACGGGCCTGCATCGGCTCCTGGAATTCGGCGTGGCCAGCCCGAGAGGCGTCGCCAGCCTCGCCCTCGCTGCCCGGCTGGAGCCGCCGCGCTGGGACATCGCCGAAGCCTGGGCCCGCCAGGTGGAGTGGCTCCGCGAGGTCCCGCCCCGCCTAGCCGACCGCGTCGCAAACCTCGTCACGTCGCCGTGGCCCGGGATCCCGGTCTTCGCCGCCGTGACGGCGCTGACCTTCCTCGTGCTCGTCCTGGTCGGCGGCTGGCTCGCGACCGCGCTCTCGGAGGCCTGGGTGGCGATCGTGTCGCCGCCGCTCGGGACGGGCATCGAGACGATCGCGGGTACCGGGCCGCTGGCCACGGCGCTCGTGTGGGCCTTCGATGGCGGTCTCCTCTCGATGATCGCCGTCGGCGTCCCTTACGTCGCGACGTTCTATCTCCTGCTCGCGATCCTCGAGGATTCGGGCTACCTCACCTCCGCGGCCGTCCTCCTCGACCGGGTCTTCAACGCCGTCGGGCTGCCCGGTCGGGCCGCCGTGCCGCTGCTCGCCGCGGCCGGCTGCAACGTCCCGGCCATCTACGGCACGCGTGTCCTCCGAACGCGGCGCGAGCGGCTCCTCGGGTCGTTCCTGGTGACGCTGACGCCGTGCTCGGCGCGGACGGCGGTCGTCGTCGCCGCCTTGGCGCCGTTCGCGGGGGTGGGTGCGGCGCTCGCGGCCTTCGCGGTTGCGGCCGGCGTCACGCTGGCCGCCGGTATCGGCGCCAACACGCTGATCCCCGGCCGCCAACCGAACCTCGTCCTCGAGCTCGCGCCACTCCGACGCCCGATCGCGCTGCACGTCGTCGCCAAGGCCTGGAGCCGCTTTCGTGGCTTCGTGGTCATGGCCACGCCGATCATGCTGGTGGGTTCGTTCGTCCTCGGGCTGATCTGGGAGTCCGGGGCCTGGGATCCCGTCGCCGCGGCGATCGCGCCGCTGGCAACCGCCTGGCTTGGCCTGCCGCCGATCACCGCCATCGCCATCGCCTTCGCATTCCTGCGCAAGGAGCTGGCGCTGCAACTGCTCGTCGCCCTGGTCGTGATCGAGTACGGGGTTGCCGGGGCGGATCTCGGCGCCGTCTTCAGCGCGGCACAGCTGTTCGTGTTCGCGATCGTGACGACGATCTCGGTGCCCTGCGCGGCCACGCTCGCCGCGCTCGTCCAGGAGCTCGGTGCGCGCGCGGCCGCTGGGATCAGCCTCGCCTCGATCGCCCTCGCGCTGGTCGCCGGTGGGGTCGTCGCGCGCGTGCTCGGGATCGCCTGAGGGGGCTTCCGTTCCGCGGCCGATCGCTACTGGCCGGTCGACCGCCAATCAGGCGAGTTCGAAGCTGGCCCTCTGTTTGCGCGCGTCGCAACAAGGAACGGTTGAGGCGACGGACGACGGCGATTCGGAGCCATCCAACCGTCAGACGTTCCATCCAGCGCAACGCCGGACGGTTGGAGGGCTTGACGGCACCGCATCGAGCCGTCCAACCGACGCTTGTTGCGTGGGACGCAAAGACGTGGGATGAGGCCGGCGCGCAGCGCGCGCGGAGGCCGGCGCGCAGCGCGCGCGGAGGGCGGCGCGCAGCGCGCGCGGAGGCCGGCGCGCAGCGCGCGCGGAGGGCGGCGCGCAGCGCGCGCGGAGGGCGGCGCGCAGCGCGCGCGGAGGGCGGCGCGCAGGGCGCCGCCC